>JBGTKE010000406.1:0-2176 GCA_041744775.1 Hyphomonas sp.
TCCATGCGAGGCGAAAGGCCGATGCCGCAATGCAGCGTCAGCGCGTGACAAGCTGCATCAGGCTGCGCAGTCTGAACGCATGGGGCCATCGCTTCATTGCTTCTCCGGACCCGCCCTCCTCCTCCTCCCTGTGGGTTTGGTAACACACCTTGAAGGCCATCGGACCTGCCGCTCCCCTCCTCCCTGCGGTCAGGTCCGGTGGTTTCCAGTTCATCTGCTCCACTAGTGGAGTATCGCAACAGCCTGATTGTCGGCACAGACGACCGCCCTTGGCCTACCGAAAGATCGAGGCAATATTTTCTTCAGTCAGCCGCGTCCACTGACCGGGACCCAAGTCATCGGGCAGTGACAAACCGCCCATACGTTCGCGGTGCAGTTCTTCGACATGGTTGCCGGCGGCGGCAAACATCCGGCGCACCTGGTGGTATCTGCCTTCGGTCAGCGTCAGGCGGGCCGTGCGTTCGCCGGTCACTTCCAGCAGCGCCGGCAGGCAGGGCTCGTCCTCGCCGCGCAGCACGAGGCTGCCGGAGGCGAACAGGGCCGCCTCGTGTCCCTCCAGCGGGCGGGCGAGGCGCGCTTCGTAGGTTTTCGGGAGGCTGAATCTCGGCGAGATCAGCCGGTGCAGAAACGCGCCATCATCCGTGAACAGAAGAAGCCCGGTCGTCTCGGCGTCGAGCCGGCCGACCGAGGAGAGTTTCGGTTCGCGCTTCTGGAAGCGGGGCGGGAGGAGTTCATAGACGAGGCGGCCCTGGTCGGCGTGCGAGCAGGTGAAGCCCGCCGGCTTGTTCAGCATCACCACCAGGCCATGCGGCGGATCAATCGGCTCGCCGTCAAAGCGCAAGGCTTCGCCTTCGCCGGTGACGCGGCCGTCCCGGATGGCGATGGCAACCTCCTTGCGCGAGCCATAACCGAGCCCGGCGAGGTGTTTCGCAAGCTTCAGCGTATCCCTCATTGGCCCGTCATTTTTGTCGTTTCGGACGCGCGGCCCGGATGATCTTGTAGCCGGCCTCGTCCTCGAGCATTTCGCTCTCCTTGAAACAGGCGGCAAGTTCCGCCTCATACGGAAGGTGGCGGTTGGCGACCAGCCAGAGGGTGCCGCCGGGCTTCAGGGTCTGCGCTGCAGCGCGGATGAAATTTCGTCCGAGGGCGGAGTTGTCGGCCCGGCCAGTATGGAAGGGAGGGTTCATTACCGCGAAATCATAGGCGGCCTTCGGCAGGTCCGTCAGCACGTCCGCCCAGTGCGCCGTGAACCGTCCCTCGAAAGGCGCCAGCGTTTCCTGGATGCAGGCCATCGCGCGGTACTCGGCCTCGTAGAGATCCATCCGCTCGACTTTCGGGCAGTTCGCCAGGATCTCGCGCGTCAGGAATCCATAACCGCCGCCGAGGTCGGCGCCGATCCCCTTGGTCTGCTCCGGCACGGAATCCGCCAGCAGTTCGCTTCCCGGGTCCACCCGGTCCCAGCTGAACAGGCCCGGCCGGCTGTAGAGGCCGGGTTCGATCTCGCGGACCGCGTCCTCGGCGATCCAGTCCTCCGCCAACGGATGGTTTACAAGCGCATCCGCCTTCAACGTCCAGAAGGCGCGGCATTTGTGTTTCGACAGGCTGGCGGCGTCGCCAGCGATCTCCGCCAGCTGTTTCTCGCCGGTCTTGCCGCCCAGCGTGTTCGGCAGGCTCGCCAGCACATAGCCGCCTTCAGGTGCTGCCAGCAGCGCCCGCGCATAGAGCGCCCGCGCCTGATCACGCTGGCGCGGCGGCACGACGATCGTCAGCATCGCCTCCGGCAGCTCGACCGAGTCTACCGCCAGCACATTGAAGCCGGCGTCCTTGAGCGCTTCATGGCTCGGCTTGAAGCTCGTCCGGCAGACCAGCTGGTCCTTGGGCAGCTGCATCAGCCACGGCCCCGGCTCCGCATTCAGCACAAGGATCGGCCCGCTTTCGGGCGCGGGAACCGCCCCGTCCTCAAGGGCGAGCAGCAGGGTTTCGAATACAACAGGATCCATCATCCGCGCTGCGATAGCTGCATGGGGCCGCAATGAAAAGCCCCGCCGGTGTGAACCGGCGGGGCTGTTGGTCCGTTCTGGCGGGAAGATCAGGCGCCGAGGCGCTCGATGATGATGGCCGGGGCCATGCCGCCGGCGGCGCACATGGTGACGAGGCCGTAGCGGCCGCCCGAACG
>JBGTKE010000407.1:0-2332 GCA_041744775.1 Hyphomonas sp.
TGGAGGCGGTGCGGCCCTTCCTGCCGGCGCGCGGCGCGGGCGACCATGAATCGATGCTGGAGAGCCCGCTGGCGCGGCTGGCCTTCCGTACACTGAAGGATGCGTGGAATTCCGGCGCGCTGGACGGATTGCCGGGCGCGATCCGCAAGACGATGGGTGGGCAACCGGGCACATCGAAGACGGCGCTGGCGGCCGACACGGCGCCGAAATCCGTTACGGCTCCGGCAGAACCTGACGCACCAGCGCCTACGCCGCCGGCAGACCGGTTCCAGACAGCGCTGGATTTCTGCTTCAAGTGGGAAGGCGGCTACAGCGACCATGCGAGCGACCGCGGCGGGAAGACGAACTACGGGGTAACCGAGAAGGTGTTCCATGACTGGCTGGAGTCGCGGGGCGAGGAGCTGCGGCCGGTGAAGGAGATCACGCATGACGAGGTGCGCGCGATCTACTGGTCGGACTATTGGCGGGCGGCGCGGTGTGACCAGCTGAAGCGGCAGCTGGACCTGTTGATGTTTGATGCCAGCGTCAATCACGGGCCGGGCGGGGCGGCGAAGCTGTTGCAGCGCGCGCTGAATGCGCTGGGCGAAACGCTGCAGGTGGACGGCGCCATCGGCGGGCAGACGTTCGCGGCGATTGCGCGGCATGAAACGAAGGCGCTGGCGCAGCAGTATCTCGCCGAGCGGCGGGCGCTGTTTCACCGGATTGTCGAGAAGGATGCGAGCCAGAGCGTGTTCCTGAAAGGCTGGCTGAACCGGGTGACGGATCTGGAGAACGCGACCGGCGAAGGCGGCTCACACAGTGATTACGAGTCGATAGAGGCAGCGATTGTGCCCGAAAATTCGCCCTTCGCGGGGTATGTGGATTAGGAGCGCGCGACATGGCATTGGCACAGGCTCTCAGTGAACTCCAGGCGGCGGCCCATGACAGCGACGCCGAACTTGCGGCGAAAGCGGCGGTGCTGGCGGACGCCGTGATCGCCTCGCAGGATGGCGGATCGGCAGAGCTGCGCAAGGGGCTGAAAGCGCTGCGTTCAATGCGGGCGCACAAGGCGCTGGAACTGGCGACGCAGTTCCTCGAGGCGGTTGGTGTACGGAGGGGTTGGCTGCTGCAATTTCATGCGCAGGCGCTGGTAGAGCGCAATGCGCTGATCCCGGCCGCCGCGCTGGTGCTGGAAGCGCGCAAGGCGGCGCAGGAGGAGGCGGATGCGTTCACCGAGACGGATTGCTGGAGCCTCGAGGGGCGCGTCTACAAGCAGCTCTATGTGATCGCCTCGCAGCGGCGCCCGGCCGCGGCGCGGGATGTCTGCGAGGGATTCCTGAAGAAGTCCGCGGCGGCTTACGGGTTTGCATTTGCGCGGCTGCGGGAGGGCTCTGGCGCCTATTTTCCGGGCGGGAACCTGCTGGCGCTGTCGGCGATGGCGCAGCGCGGACAGTATTACCTGCCGCTGGCGGTGCCGCCGAACGACATTGCCAACGAGATCATCAACAGTCTGGATACGGAGAATACAGGCGACTACTGGCATGTTGCCTCGGCCGCGGAGGCTTATGCGCATCTCGGGCGCTGGGGCGAGGCGAAGGAGAAGATCCGGCTCTTCCTCGAGATGGCGAAGGAAGATGCCTTCGCCGTCAATGCCACGCTGCGCCAGTTCGAACAGGTCTGGGGCATCTCGCCAGGGGATGCCGACAAGGCCGAGATTACCAACCTGCTGCGCTATGCGCTGATGGCGTCTGACCAGGGCGCAATCCGGCTGAGCGGAGAGCAGGCGCGCGAATTGCTGGCGCCGAAACCGTCCGCCAGCGGACCGGAAGCGGAACCGGTGGGCACGCAGGCCGCCGAGGGCGCGCAGGACCAGTATGAGAAGGTGTTCGGCAAGGAAGGCCCGTATGGCATCCGGCGCCTGCAGCAGATCATCGAATACTCGCGCACGGTCGGCCGGGTGATGATGGATACGGTGCAGTCGCGCGACGCAACCTTCGGCACCGGGTTCCTGCTGAACGGCGAATGTGTGCATGCCTCGTTCAATGGCGAAGTCCTGTTCCTGACGAATGCCCATGTCGTCTCCCCGGATCCGGCGGACCGCGCCGCGATGGCGCCCGGGGACGGGCGGGTGCGGTTTGACGCGGCCAATTTCACGGACGAGTTCCCGCTCGACGAACTGCTCTGGACATCGCCGCCGACGGAGCATGATGTGTCCATCTTCCGTATACGGCAGAATACGCCGCGCTATCCAGACCTGCGCAATCTCGGCGGCATGCTGAAGCTGGCCGACGGGTTGCCCAAGCTGAAGCAGCGCGAGGAGATCGAAAGCAAGACCGGGCAGCGTAAATATGTC
>JBGTKE010000408.1:0-1576 GCA_041744775.1 Hyphomonas sp.
TGCGCATCCGGCGCCACAATCGGCGCGAAGCTGCGAACGATCATTCCGCCGCGGCGGGGACGATGGTGACGCTTTCGCCGCAGCCGCAGGCGTCGGTCTGGTTCGGATTACGGAAAATGAACTTCTCGTGCAGCGGCGTGATCTCGTAATCGAGTTCGCTGCCCAGCAAGAACAGCACGGCCTTCGCATCGATCACGATGGTCACGCCATTGTCCTCGACCACTTCATCGAGCGCCTCCGGCGCTGCCGCATAGTCCATGACATATTCCATGCCCGCGCAGCCGCCATTCTTCACGCCAACGCGCAGATAGCCGAGCCCACGCTCGTCCATGATCTCCCGCACGCGCCCGGCGGCAGCGTCGGAAAGTTTCACGGGTTTCGGACGGGGTCGTCTGGCCATGGTCTCTAGATGGGGGCTCGCGCCGCCTCCTTCAATCAAAGCATGTTCAGCGCGAGGCGCGCTTCGTCGGACATCCGGGCGGGCGTCCAGGGCGGATCGAAGGTCAGGCGGACTTCGACATCGGCCACACCCTCGACCGTGCGGGCGGCGTTCTCCACCCAGCCCGGCATGTCGCCGGCCACCGGGCAGCCGGGCGCCGTCAGGGTCATCTCGATGTCAACCTTGCGGTCATCGTCGATATCGACCTTGTAGATCAGGCCCAATTCATAGATGTCGACCGGGATTTCGGGATCGAAGACGGTCTTGAATGCCACAACCAGCTCGTCCGTCATCCGGTCGAGCTCGTCTTGTGGAATCGCCGATTCTGCGGGCGTTTCCGCCGCGTTCATCGTGTCCCGGGAAGCAAGATCGTCTGCCATGAGGCTTCCTATACCAGCATTTTCCGCGCCTTGGCGAGCGCTTCGGCGAAGGCATCTGCCTCGCCTTGAGTGTTATATAGGGCGAAACTCGCCCGCGCGGTGGCCGAAACGCCTAGATGCTGCATGAGCGGCTGCGCGCAATGGTGGCCGGCGCGGATTGCGACGCCGTAACGGTCGAGGATCTGGGCGAGATCGTGGGGATGGGCCCCCTCCAGGCTGAAAGACAGTACAGCCCCCTTGCCGGGCGCCTCGCCGTGCACTTTCAGCCCGTTGATCCCGCGCATGGCCTCCCGCGCCCGCGTATAGAGCGCATGCTCGTGGGCCTCGATCTCGGCCTTGTCGAACTGGCCCAGCCAGCGCAGCGCGGCGCCGAAGCCGATGGCCTCGAGGATCGGCGGCGTGCCCGCTTCAAACTTGTGAGGCGCAGAGTTGTAGGTAACCCGGTCTGTCTCGACGACCTCGATCATCTCGCCGCCGCCCTGATACGGCCGGGCATTGGCGAGCGCCTCTGACGTACCATAGAGCGCGCCGATACCCGTGGGTCCATAGAGCTTGTGGCCGGTGATGACATACCAATCGCAGCCAATGGCCTGCACATCGATCGGCAGATGCACCGCCGCCTGGCTGCCATCGATCAGGATCTCGGCGCCCGCGTCATGCGCGAGTTTCGTGATCGCAGATACATCCGTCACCGTGCCGAGCACGTTGCTCATGTGGGTAATGGCGACCATCTTCGTCTTCGGCCCGATGGCGGCGC
>JBGTKE010000409.1:0-2740 GCA_041744775.1 Hyphomonas sp.
AGCTCGCCCAGCGCTGCCTTGAGCACCGGGCTCGGCTCCACGAACACGAGCCGCATCGCGCGCACGAAGTCGTCGCCGCCCGCCGCGCCCGCCACCCTCAGCGCATCCAGCATCAGCTGCCCGCGCCCCGGGCCGATCTCCACCAGCTGGAATATCTCCGGCGAGCCGAGGGCTCGCCACTCATGCACCAGCCAGACACCGATCAGCTCGCCGAAGATCTGGCTCGTCTCCGGCGCCGTCGTGAAGTCGCGCCCGATGCCGGGGCGGGTCGCATAATAGCCGGCCTGCGGATCGTGCAGGGCAATCTGCATGAATGTGGACAAGGGGATCGGACCGCCCGTCTCGATCAGGCGCACCAGCCGGTCTTCAATCGTCATGGTTCCGTCAGCCTCGAAACGCGCCTACCGCGCCTTTGCGGGCACCAGATAGGCCGCACCGAAGATGCCCGCCAGCAGGATCAGCACCCAGGATGCGGAGCTGAAATCATAGACGGGCTGGTTCCGGTAGATCCAGTGGAGGCCAAGATGCGCCAGCGCGAAAACGCAAAGGCCGTACCGGAAAGCACCCCGGCGCGATGTTTCAGCCATCAGCATCAGGCCGAGAACGATGGGCGCTTGCGCCCACATGAAAATCTGCTGGTCAATCGACCCCTGGATCGATGTCGCCAGAGGCTCTGGATTCAGGTGGGGAAGGATGCTGGATTCAAGCTCATGCGTGACAAGGCACGCGGCGCTCAGCCGGTAGAGACTGTCAGCTCGCATCCAAATTATGTCCCAAGGGTCGGTGGGTGGTCCCAGGCCTCAGTACTATAATCTGTTAACTATACGCGCTTTTCCTGCACTTTCAAGGCGTTCCAGATCAACCAGGCCCCGCCAAGCCACATCGGCACCGACAGGATCATGCCCATGGTCAGCCATTCCGGCAGTCCGCTGACAAAAGAATCGGGCTCCCGGAAGTTCTCGGCGACCGACCGGCCGAGGCCGTACATGATCAGGAAAAGGCCCGCGACGAGCCCGGGGCGCTTCAGGGCGCCGAACTTCCAGATCAGGATCGACAATACGATCAGGGGTACCCAGCCCTCGAGCACCGACTCGTAGAGCTGGCTCGGGTGGCGGGCGAGTTCGTCGCCGCGGTACACCCACTCGTTCGTCTCCCAGTTGAACGCCGGCGGGGTCGAGCCCGGCACATAGCCTTCGGGAAACACCATGCCGGCGGAGGCCTCGGTCGGGCGGCCATAGAGTTCCGCGTTGGTGAAATTCGCGATCCGCACGAGTCCGATGCCGATCGGCGCCGTCACGCCGGCAATGTCCCCGACCGAGAGCAGCCGCACGCCGCGCTTCGCCGCAAAGAACCACAGCACCAGCGCCACGCCGATGATGCCGCCATGGAAAGCCATGCCGCCGTCCCAGATGCGCAGCACCGTCATTGGATCCGCCGCTAGCACGTCCATCTGGTAGGGCACCATGTAGAACAGGATATAGCCTAGCCGCCCGCCCAGGATGATGCCGATGATGATCCAGAACATCAGGTCATCGAGGCCGTTCTGGTCGAGTGGCGGCTTGCCGCCCCAGAGATGTTCGCGCTTCAGCAGCTGCGAGCCGTACCACCACGCCCCGGCGATGCCGGCGATATAGCCGAGCGCGTACCAGCGCAGGTGGAACTCGCCGAGGCCGATGAAGCCGAAATCGATGGAAAACAGCGCCGGGCGCCATTCCGGGAAGGTCAGGGCGGCCTGGCCAAGGTAAACGCTCATCATCGTCAGCAGTTCAGTCATGCGGCGTCTTTTCCCTGTCTGCCGGCGCACCTATCTGTTAGGCACCGCCTCACCCGGCGCGAAGGAGTAACTGCATGGCAGGCACAAATCCACTGCTTGATGACATTGCCAGCCTGATGACCGGCGCGCTCGGCGCCGCCCGAGCCGCAGGCGAGGAAGCCAAGACCGCCGCGCAGGCCCGAGTACGCGCCCTGATAGCCGACATGGACCTTGCGGGCCGCGACGAAGTGGAAGCCCTGAAGGCCATCGCCACGGCCGCGCTCGACCGGGTTGAAACCCTCGAAGCCCGCCTCGCTGCCCTCGAAGCGGCCCAGGCGAATTCCCCGAAATCCGGAACGCCCACTGTTGAAGCCGATAGACAAGCCTGAGACGGCCCGGTTTGTTCGGGTGGATTTGGCGCGCGAATCCGGCACCAATCTTCCAAACCGATGAGGAGGCGCCCGAATGAGCCTTGAACTCGAACCCAGCCAGGACTTCGACATCGACCCGCTCGATATCGTGGAAGTGGTGCTGGACGCCGCCAACTGGCCGTATGAGCGCGACGAGGAAGGCACCCTCCAGGTCGTCGCCGAAACCCGCTGGGGCGACATGGGCGCCCTGTTCGCCTACCGTCCGGAGCCATCGGCGATCCATTTCTCCCTGACGCTTGACGTCAAGGCGATGGCCGCCAAGCGCAGTGCGATTGCCGAACTGGTGATGCTCGCCAATGAACGCCTTTGGATCGGCCATTTCGATTTCTGGTCGGACGATGGTGTGATCATCTACCGCTACACTTTTTCGATGGAAGACCGAGACGAAGTCAGCCAGGGCGAAATCCGCGCCGTCATCGCCGCCGGTGTCAGCGCGGCCGACCGGTTCATGCCGGCCTTCAACTTCCTCGTCTGGGCCGGTAAGTCGCCGCGCGAAGCCATCGATGCGGTGATGTTCGAAACTCACGGCGAAGCCTGAGAGCGAGATGGCTGCTGC
>JBGTKE010000410.1:0-2054 GCA_041744775.1 Hyphomonas sp.
GCCGCGCTGGGCCGGCGCGCCGGCGATGGCCCAATCGAGCGCCACGAAGGCCGCGATGACGGCGACGAAGAGATGCACCTCGACGCCGATGGCGGCGGCGAGGGCGAGGCAGGTCCCGGCGAGCGCCGTGGGCGCGGGTGGCCGATCACGGGAGAGCAGCGCTACAGCGCCGAGCATGACGAGACCGAGCTGGAGATTGTGATGATCGATGGCGCCGGGCAGGAAACGGAAATGCCGGTAGAGCACCGCGAAGGCAACGAGGCAGGTGAAGAGGACCACGCCGCGCCCGCCGAGCGCGCGCCCCCCGCTGACGAGCGCCGCCGTGACCATCAGCATGCTGATCAGCGGCCAGAAGGTTATGGCAAGACCGAGCGCCGTCTCGCGCCCTAGAAAGGGTGCGAACGCGGCGGCAATGGCGGCGATCGGCAGGTCGACGAGGCGCGACCAGTGCATCAGCGTGCCGCCGTCCGGGCCGAGGCGCGGCTGGCGCAGGTCAAACCAGCCCTGCCCTTCCAGCAGCTCGCGCACCTGTACGAGACGCATCAAATCGTCTCCGTCCGGGCCTATTGCGCCGAAGGAACCGCTCAGCAGGCTGACGATCACGAGGCTTGTGATCACCGCTGCCGAAAGCAGCAAACCAGCATGGTCTTCGGCGAAGGAGGCGGAGCGGACAGGCGCCGTCATCGGGAAACTGCCCTCAAGCAAGGCTAACTTAACCAGTGCCGGTCTATGACATGGAAACATTCACCAAGACTGAACGCCCCGTGATGACTGATTCCAGCCGCTACAGCCTTGCCGTCCTGCTGCCCTGCTACAATGAGGGGCTGTCAATCGCGTCGGTGGTGATCAGCTTCCGCAAGGTGCTGCCGGGCGCGCGCATTTACGTATACGACAACAATTCCACCGACGACACCGCGCAGCAGGCAGCACTGGCCGGCGCGACGGTGATCACCTGCAAGCGCCAGGGCAAGGGCAACGTGGTGCGCCAGATGTTTGCCGATATCGAGGCCGACATCTACATCATGGCGGATGGCGACGGGACGTATGACGCCGCCGCGGCGCCGCGCATGGTCGATGCGCTGATCGCCGACCGGGTAGACATGGTGGTCGGCACACGCCGCAACATAACCGAGGATGCAGGGCGCGCAGGCCACGCGTTTGGCAACCAGCTGTTCAACCGCGTCTACCAGGCGATGTTCGGACGCGACTTCACCGACATCTTCTCCGGCTACCGCGTGTTCACGCGCCGGTTTGCCAAGAGTTTTCCGGCCAACTCGGCGGGCTTCGAGATCGAGACGGAAATGTCCGTACACGCCTCGACGCTGCGCCTGCCGGTGACCGAGATCGAGTTCGACTATGGCCGCCGCGTCGAAGGCTCGGCGAGCAAGCTGTCGACCTTCCGCGACGGGCTGCGCATCCTGTCTATGATGGCGATGCTGCTGAAGGAGACGAAACCCTTCGTGTTCTTCGGCTGGATCGCCGCGGCGCTGTTTGCGGTTTCGGCCTTCCTGATGATTCCGATCACGCTTGAGTTCTTCGCGACGGGCCTGGTGGAGCGCATTCCCACCGTGATGCTGGCGATGACGCTGCTGGTGGGCGCGATGCTCTCGCTGTCCTGCGGGATCATTCTGGATTCCGTCTCACGGGCGCGCGTCGAGCAGAAGCGGATCTTCTACCTGTCGCAGGCACCGGCGCGCGGAGAACGGGCGTATCCCGGCGCGCAGCCGATCGAAGACCGCGACGCGAGCGCGCCGCTGCGGAGCACGGGCTTCTGATGCGCCGCGAGATGACCAACCGCATCCGCTTCGTGCTGGAGGATATAGTGCCGCCAGCCTTGCGCGATTCCGGTCTGTTCAAGGCGGCGGCCTCGATGGCCTGGGGCAATCATGTGGCCGACCTTGCGCGCTTCCGCGAGCGCGCCGCCTTCCTGACGGACGAGGAATATGAGGCGCTCTACCGCACGCACCCGCGCGTGCATGAGGACACCGATAATTCGGACGCCTGCATCGCCGCGGTCACGGCGGATATCGTTGGCGCCAGCGCGGTGGATGTCG
>JBGTKE010000411.1:0-4540 GCA_041744775.1 Hyphomonas sp.
TTGGCCTTGCAGCGCGCCGCAAGCTCGCGGGCAAGGCCGGCGGAGGCGGTGGTGTGGTCGATCACGGTCATACCGGCGCCGAGGCTCGGCTCGAAGGCCTCGAACACGGCGCGTACGTCCGGGTCATCGCCGAGGCACATCAGGACGAATTCGGCGCCGAAGACCGCCGCGGCCGGATCCTTTTCCGCCTCGCCCCGGTGGGCGCCGGTCCAGGCGGCAGTCTTGGACGCGGTGCGGTTCCACACGCTGACCTGATGGCCGGCACGGGCGAGGTGGCCCGCCATGTGGAAGCCCATGACCCCGAGGCCGAGAAAAGCGGTGCGCGCCATGACTGTCTCCTTTTGGGACGGCAATAGATGGAATTTCAACGAAATCCCACCCCCGCCCGAAGCGCGGGTTTCACCATGGCCTGATACACGTTGCATTCCGTCAGAATGACAGGAACCAGGACAATGGCTTACGCCACGACCCAACGGAACTATGCAGGCAGAATGCCTGCCCTCCCGGCCCGCAAGATGGGCACGTGGAAGATGGCCTATGCCGACTTTCTAACCGCCCTGATGGCCTTCTTCCTGTTGATGTGGCTGGTCAGCGGCGTCTCGCCCGATGCCCGGGCCGCCATCGCCGCCGAGTTCAAGACAAAGGAACTGGCCCCCGCCAGCGCCGATCGCGCGATGCCGGTTGGGGCCGCCGACCTGTTGAGCCTTCTGCAACTTTCCGAGACCCTTAAGACCGCCGGTGATAGCGTTATCCTTTCGGTCGAACCTGACGGGGTGCGCCTCGACCTGGTCGACACGGCCGGACGTCCGCTATTCGAAAGCGCCAGCGGCGCGTTGACGCCGGATGGTGCAGCCCTTGTCGCCGCTGCGGGTGAAACCCTCGCCCGGCTCGCCAATCCGCTCTCGATCGAGGGCCATACCGATGCCTTCGGCCTGGCCAAGGCGGGCTATTCCAACTGGGAGCTGTCATCCGACCGCGCCAATGAAGCCCGGCGCCTGCTCGAGGCGGGCGGCGTCGCTGCAGGCCGCTTCCAAGCCGTGACCGGCCTTGCCGATACAAGGCCGCTCGATCCCGGCCAGCCGCATCTCGCGCAGAACCGCCGGATCAGCCTGAAAGTTCACCTGAGCGCCGCCCAGCTATGAGGCTTTCCGGCCACGCTGGTGTGTCTTTCTTGCCGCGTGGGGCCGGCGGGCCGGTTTTGGCCCCTTGGCGCTGGCCCGGCGCGGTGTATCGTCGACGGACATGAAGTTCACGGATTCCCATCTGTTGCCGGCCGGCCTGGAACGGTCGCTGAGGTTCTACGTCACGAACCCCAGCCCCTGTCCCTATCTGCCTGATCGCAAGGAGCGGAAGGCTTTCACCAACCTGGCGATTCCGGAAGCCGACGCCGTTCATAATGTGCTCAGCCAGTCCGGATTCCGCCGCAGTCAGTCCATCGCCTACCGGCCGGCGTGTCTGCGTTGCAATGCCTGCCGCAGTGTGCGCGTGCCGGCGCGCGAATTCGAGACGAGCCGCAATGACCGCAAGGTGATCGTGAAGAATACCGCACTGGTACGCCGCCCGGTCGTCTCGCAGGCGACGCGCGAACAGTTCCGGCTGCTGAAATCCTACGTGAAGACGCGCCACGACAATGGCGGCATGTCCGAGATGACCTACCGGGATTATGTCGCGATGGTCGGCGGCAGCCCGGTGCAGAGCCTGATCTTCGAATACCGCGATGGGCCGGAAGACACCGCGCCCCTGGTCGCCGCCTCGATCACCGACGTGCTGCGCGACGGGTTCTCGATGGTCTATACCTTCTTCGACCCGGCGCTGGAGGCCCGCAGCCTTGGCCATTACGTGATCCTCGATCACATCCGGCATGCGCAGGATCTGGCGCTTCCGCACGTCTATCTCGGCTACTGGGTCAAGGGCAGCCCCAAGATGACCTACAAACGGCGCTACCAGCCGCTGGAAGTGCTTGACGGCGACCGCTGGCGGCCCTTGAGAGACGACGAGTAAGCTGCACCAGCGACCGGGCCCGTAGAGGCCGCGGGGGCAGCACATGGGGAGGCTGCAGATGATCAACCGGCGCAATCTCGTGGGCGCAGGCCTGCTGGGCGCGGCAGGCGCGGTCGCCACCTTTGCCAATCCGAAATCCGGCGAGGCGCTGTCCGGGCCGGCGATCAGCCGCAGCCGGCGCCGCTTCAACATGGTCACCACCTGGCCGAAGGGCCTGCCCGGTCTTGGCCGCGCCGCCGAGCGTGTTGCCGAGCGCGTGTTCGAGATGTCGGACGGGCTGATGGAGATCAAGGTCTTCGCGGCCGGCGAACTCGTGCCGCCGTTCGAGAGCTTCGACGCGGTCGCCAATGGTTCGGCCGACATTTATCACGGGGCCGAATATTACTGGACCGCCAAGTCCCCGGCCTTATCCTTCTTCACCGCCGTGCCCTTCGGCATGACAGCGCAGGAGATCATGGGCTGGATCGATCATGGCGGCGGACAGGAACTCTGGGACGAACTCTCGGGCCAGTTCGGCATCAAATGTATCCAGGGAGCCAATACCGGCCACCAGATGGGCGGCTGGTTCCGCAAGGAAATCCGTACCCTGAACGATTTCGTCGGCCTCAAGATGCGCATTCCCGGACAGGGCGGCGAAGTCTTACGGGCGCTGGGCGGCGCTTCAGTTGCGCTGGCGGGCGGCGAGATCTACCAGGCGCTGCAGACCGGCGCAATTGACGCGACCGAATGGGTTGGTCCGTGGAATGACTATGCCCTCGGCTTCCACCGCGAGGCGCCTTACTATTACGGCCCCGGGTTCCATGAACCGGGCGCGAGCCTGGCGGTCGGTATTAACCGGCAGGTCTGGGACGGCCTGATCCCGAGCGAGCAGGCGATCCTGAAGGCGGCCTGCGAATCCGTGAACCACCTCTCGCTCGGCGAATTTACCTACCAGAACGCCGTCCACCTCGACCTGCTGGTGCGCGAGCATGGCACGCAGCTTCGTTCGTTCCCGGACGAAGTGGTCAAACGCATGTCCGAGGCCGCCTTCGATGTGCGCGCGGCGAGCGGCCGGGACGGTATCGAGAAGCGCATCTACGAGAGCTTCGAGCGCTCGCTGAAACTGATGCGCGGCTGGGCCAGTGTCTCGGACGGGCCGTATTACGCCGCCCGCGCGCTCGGCAAGTAAGCGCGGCATGGATACCCAGATCTTCCTGACGCTCGGCACGGCGCTCAAATGGGTGGGTATCGGCTTGTTGCCGGTGTTTGCCCTGCCATTGGTCGTGCTGGCGACGCCGCGCCTTGTAGATGGCCTGGCGAAACGGATTTCACGCGGGATCGACAGCGTCAGCGGCTTTGCCCTCGGCGGCGCCATGGCCAGCGGTCTGATCCTGATCTTCGCGCAACTCGCCGTGGTGATGCTGCGCTATGCCTTCGGCCTGTCGTTCACCTGGCTCAGCGAGATCGTGACCTATGCTTTCGCCGCAATGTTCATGCTCGGCTCGGCTGCTGCCTTGCGCGACGGCGCGCATGTGCGGGTCGACATCCTGCGCCCGCGTTTCGGCGAGACGGGACGCAACTGGATCGAACTGGCCGGCGCATACTTCTTCCTGTTTCCCATCTGTGTACGTCTCATCACGACCAGCGAAGCCGGCCTCGCCCGCTCCTGGCTCCTGCTCGAAGGCTCGCGCGAATCAGACGGCCTGCCGATCCTCTACCTCTTCAAGACGCTGGTGCCCGTCTTCGCCGTGCTGCTGATGGCGCAGGGCCTGTCGGAATCGCTGAAGGCGGCCTTGCGGATCACCGGCGCGCTACCCCCAGCGGAGCCCGCCGCAGACCCGGAGGCGAGCGGCCATGGAGCTTGAAGCGATCCTTGCCATCGCGATGTTCATCGCCGCCATCGGCGCGCTGTTGGCGGGTTATCCGGTTGCGCTGACGCTCGGCGGCGTGGCGCTGATCTTCGCCCTGATCGGCATCGCCCTCGGCGTCTTCCCGGACTCCTTCCTCAAGGCCTTCCCCAGCCGGATCGAAGGCGGCGCGATCATGCAGAGCCAGACGCTGATCGCGGTCCCGCTGTTCGTGCTGATGGGGGTCGTCCTCGAACGCTCGCGGGTTGCTGAAGATTTGCTCGGCATCGCGAGCCGCCTGCTGGCCGGCGTGCGCGGCGGGCTTGGCTTTGCGGTCATTTTGGTCGGCACCCTGCTCGCCGCCTCGACCGGCATCGTCGGCGCGACCGTTATCACGATGACGCTCATAGCCCTGCCGACCATGCTGCGCCAGGGCTATGACGTGCGCCTAGCGACCGGCACGATCGCCGCCTCCGGCACGCTGGGCCAGATTATTCCGCCCTCGATCGTGCTGATCCTGCTGGCCGACGCGATCTCGAACGCCGCCAGCCAGGCCAGCCTGCGCACCGGCGCGGGCTCGGCTGTCGTGTCCGTCGGTGACCTGTTCGCGGGCGCGCTGATTCCCGGCATGATCCTCGTGGCCTTCTACCTCGCCTGGGTCGCGCTGGTCGCCTTCTTCCGCCCCGCCGCCTGCCCGCCGGCCAAGCTCGAAG
>JBGTKE010000412.1:0-11530 GCA_041744775.1 Hyphomonas sp.
GCTGGATGAGCGCCGCGCGAACGGCTTCGGCCCGGCGGCGGCTGAGATTGTCGTTGATGGCGGCGCTGCCGGTATTGTCCGTATGCCCCTCAACCCGAAGCGTGCCGGGACAGTCTGCGGCGGCGCGAGCCGTCAGGTCGAGCAATGCTGCCTTGGAGCTGGAGATGCGGTCGCTGCCGAGAGAAAATTCGATGCGTGAGGCTTCCAGAAGGCGGGCCAGTTCCTCTTCGCAAGATGCAACGACTTCCTTCGCCAGGATCTGGATCTCGCCCACTGATCCATAGGCAAGCGGCGCACTGGCAAGGGCGCGGACCTGTTCGGCTTCACTTTCGGGCAACTCGCAGCGCAGATCGAAGTGCAGCGCTGTGAGGCTGGCCGTCCCTGTGTCGCAAAGCTTGAGCGTTTCAACGCCGCGCAACGCCGCATCCCGAAAACCTGCAGGTGCTGGAATACCGATCGTCTCGAGATTGCTGTCGACCTGTTCGATCCGGGTTGGGCGATTGGTGTTCGCCGCGTTCACGACAGCATCGCGCGTGGCAATGTCCGGAACGCGGCCATCCAGCGTCAACTTCGCTCCGGACAGCCGAAACAGGTATTCCGGAACGTCGCTGCTTCCGGACACCGCGGGTTGGGTCGGTGTTGCCGCCTGGTCCGGACGGCTGGCGCTGGCGCCAAGCTTCCCGGTCACCCGGGTCGCCGGCCGGGCGAGCCCGAGCCAGGTTGGCGCGCGGGCGGTTCGGATGTTGTTGATCAGGCGCTGGCCAGCTTCGGGTGTGGGCGGATTGCCGGTAACCGTTACCCATTGGCCGGACACCTCGATGCTCGCCCAGTCTGCCCCTGTGTCGATGATTTCCTGATGGGCGGTCGCTCGAACGACGCCTTCCACACTGTGCCGCGCGAATCCACCCCACGCCACAAGTGTAAGCAAAGCCAGCCCCAGCACAGGCAGGAGTCCAAACGGTGCGAAAGGGAGTCGGTCGCCCGACGCGCGAAAAAAGCGGCGCACGCTCTGTGACGCCGTTCCTTTCGACATTTCCGGGTCCACAATCATCAACACATTCCCTTCAGGCGCCAACGCCGGCGCTAGGGACGTCCCGATCCCCGTTCAAAGTAAAGCCATAATAGAACCAGCGCAGCAATACTTCGCGCCAATCGGTTGTAACCATGACGCGAACTATCGGGAATACGGGCTGCGGCAGATATAAAGCTTTCCTGGTGCAACAATTTGGTGCTTACAAAGAATTACTCGCTCGCGGGGCGAATAATCGGCCGCAAGTTCGCATCTAGCGGCTCCTCAGGTCTTGTCTGAGTGCGGCGACCAGACCACACTCGAAACATGCCAGATGCAAACCATTGTCCCTACAGCAATGCGGTCGATCCGTTTGCTGCGTCTGGATTGTCAGGACATCCTGCCTGCCGGATGGCTTTTTCGTTCGATAGCACCACCGGCCTCTCCAGTTATTTGACACCTGTCGAGAAGTTGCGGCTTGAGCGCATGAAATCACCAAGCCGGCGGTCGGAGATGATGGGTTCGTTTGAGGTGCGTCGCGCGCTGATTTCCGAGATGACGGGATGCCGGCCGCAAGATGTGGTTTTGGACACGCAAGCCGACGGCGCACCTGTGTTGCTGGCGCCGGCGGGGTGGTCGGTGTCGCTCGCCAACAAGGGTGGCTACACCCTCGTCGCGCTTGCGCCGGAAACGGTCGTGATGGGTGTTGATATCGAGATTGTCTGCGCAATGGCATGGAGGCCTGTGTTGTCGATGACGTCCAGCGAAGGGGAACGACTGGAAATCGAAGCCGCTGCCAACGAAATCGATTCGGACATTCGATTGTTCTTCCGGATGTGGACGCTGAAAGAAGCCGTGCTGAAGTCGACGGGCCGTGGGTTCCGAGCCGGGCCGAAGGCGGTCGAGACGCCCATGGCCATCCTGAGGACGCCCGGAACCGGAACGCTGAGTGCTTTCGGCGAAATTTTCGATTTCTGGACGGCCGATGCGGGAGACACGATCGTCAGTCTCGCGCGCAAGAGGATTTAGCCCGGTTTTCTGAAAGCGATAGACAGCGGATTGGCTTCGTAGATGCGAAGACCGTCGCACCACAGCGAACCGCGAGCGGTGGCAAGCACGCGGGTGGCGGATTTCTCGAGGCTGAGAAGTTCGATGACGGTCGTAACCTCGTGTTTCTCCGGCGTGACCTGGCCGCGATAGGACCACTTCACGCGCTCACCGATGGCGGGCGTTTCGGCGACCATACCTTTGAGTTCCGTTGGCGGAACTTTCAGGAGAACGGCGCGCATCAGAAGTTGCTCAAGCGCATCGAGGCCGAGAGAGCCCGGTTGTACCGGATCGTTGAAGAAGTGCGCCTTGAAGTACCAGGCAGAAGGATCGACGGCCTGGCGGCCACGGATGAGGCCAAGCCCTGCGGCGCCGCCGTTGGAATCAAAGTAGTCCGCGCCGTCGAGCATGCGCAGCTGGCCGGAAGCGAGACGCAAATCGTCGGGCGAGATGTCCTTTGCAGACTTGGGGAGCGCGAGATAGCCGCGATCGGCTTCCGTGATCGGCAGGCCGGCCTGGCGCACCAGCGCCGCGGCGGGAAAGAAGCCGAAACGTGTGGTCAGATCCATGACAGGTTCGCCGGTTTTCAGGCGCGTGGCGACATCAAACGCAACAATCGTCATCGGTCCGACCTTGGAGAAGCTCGCCAGAGTCGTCTCCACACAGATGGTTCCGTCGTCCGGGCCGATCATCCGGTGGATCTTGCCGTCGCCTTCGAGATTGCGGAAACGGTCCCCGCCATCGAGCGCGAACCCGCAATGGCTTGCGAGCCAGCCGCAAGGTTGTAGGATGATTTCGTTAAGGACCGCGAACGGCATGGAGCCCGAACGGTTATCCGCGAAGTACCAGGCGTCTGGCGGAATGTCGTATTCTGCTGCGATGCGCGCGCCGGTTTCCTGCACGCCGGGGCGGGTGGAGACTTCTGTGACGCGGGACATGAAGTGATAGTGCGGCTGGGGAAGACGAGGCACACGGCCGCCGATGTCGAAGCGGTCGTACATCGCGCCGAATGCAGCCGAGGGCGGGCCGTTGGCGCAGTCGAGCAGAGCTTCCTGATCGCCCTGGCTTTCGCGCTGCGGGCCGACGCGGAGCGGCGCGGCGGAGATGCGCGGCGCGGGCCAGTTGCGCCGCAACTGGATGCCGAAACGCGGACAGTAGAAAACCTTGCGGCCGTCCGACCGGGCCAGCAGCGAGGCGAAGATGCTCGCCGTCTCCCCGGGGATCACTTCGTCAATGAAGACTTCATAGGTGATGTCGTGATCCTTGTCGGGGATGACCTGGCCACGGCAGATGAACTTCGCGGTTTCACCCGGCACCGGTTCGAATATGTAGCCGTCGCGTTCTTGCGTGAGGCCAAGCGCGGCGGCGTAGAACTCCAGCGCCTGCACGGCGGCCTCTGCCATCAACGTGCCAGGCATGCAGGGATCGTTGTGGAAGTGGCCGTCGTAGAACCAGGCGCAAGTGGGTACGCGCGAATTGGCGCGCAGGTATCCGCGCTTCCACGGGCCGCCGATGGGATCAAACGCGGAGACGCTCTCGAAGAAGTTCAGCTTGCCGGCGGGCAAGTGCGCCGGGAAGGACTGGGCAGCGCAGAGTTCGAAGCCCTTGCCGAAGCAGGCGAAGGCATCGCCGCTGCGGAAGGCGAGAACGTCCGCTTCGTCGAAAGCGCGCTTGGTACTGGCCTGGGAGGTGTCGATCGGCGCGACGTCTTTGGTAGGCGGCGGTGAGGTTTCGGCGTCCCAGGCGACGCCCTTGCCGGAGGCGAGTTCAGCGTCGGTGAAGAAGCCAGCCTGGCCTTGGCGCACCGAAAAGGCGGGGCGGCCATTGGCGGTGCAGTCATACTGGAAGAAGAACATCCGCACACCGGCAAAGGTGGCGTGCTGGGTAATCTCGATCTGGAACTTGAGCGTGTCGCCAGCGAGCGGCAGGCCGCCCTCGTGGAAGGTGATCTCGCAGCCTAGCAGGCGGTAGACGCGTTCGCTCTGGTTCTTGAAATCTGCCCCCATCCAGCCGATGAGCGTGAGATCTGCCTGTCCGCATTCGATCAGCGGACCTGGGCGGACGCGGCCGCCATGCATGTACCATCCGTCTGCGGAGAGATCGGTTTCCGTCCAGATGATACCGGCGCCTTCGACACCCATGTCGGCATCGATACCGGTTATCCGATCGACGAGGAGCAGCGGCGCAGCGGGCAGGCGCACCTGACGCGCATACTGGTCCTGCGCGCGGAAGGCGTCGCCGAAGAAGTATGACATTTCACCGCGCGCCGAGGCCTCGACGGCCTCGCGGTCCCATGCCTTTCCGGTGGGCAATCTTCGAGCTAGAGGCGTGCGCCCTGACGGGACACCTGTCGGTGCCGGAGCCTTGCGAGGTATGCCGCCGGGTGGTGGGGGGAAGGGCGACTTGCCTGTCGGCGCAGCCTCTCGAATCTGCGGAGCGTAGTGCGGCGGGGGTAGTGGGGGCGCAGCGGGCAGGCCGCTCTGTTTGTTTTTGCGGGCAGGCAGTACCGGCGCGGGGGGGTGTGCGGGTCGGGGCACCGTATAAGGCGCGGCATGCCTCCAAGGATTGGCTCTGGCGTCGTTCAGCCGCGCCGCGATGCGGTCGATGCGAACCGGGTATCCGCGTGCGAAAAGCGTGGCGGCGAGCTCCGCGATCTGCGTGAGTTCTGCATTCTCGACACGGTCGGTTGCCACCGCGAGGTGGGGTTTTCCGGCGAGGATCTGGGTGATGCTCTGCGTGAGCGTATCGCGGGGGCCGAGCTCGACGAAGGTGCGAACGCCGTCTTCCCAGGCCTGACGGATCGTGGTGGGGAAATCCACGGTCGCAACCGCTTGCCGGGTCAGCATGTCGGCCACGCGGGCCTTCGTTGGCGTGTAGGCGGCGTTTATGGCGTTAGCGTAGAGGCGCACACCGGTGACGCGCGAGACGGGCCGCGTGTGAAGCTCGCGCCATTTGTCCTCGAACGGTTTCATGGCGTTGGCGTGCACGACGAGGTGCTGATGCATCAGCGTGCCGGTGCCCGCGCCGAGGCGCTGGCAGAGCGCGCGGCAGGCGTCGGCGGGGCCGCCGATCATCAGGTCGTCGTCCGTATAGATAATGGTGATTTCGACATTCGGCTCCGAGGCGATTTCTGCGCGCACGCGGGCGACTGGCGCGCGAACACGCCAGTTCGTCCAGTCAGTCGGCACATTCGGCCCCCAGGCTTCGCCGGCAGTTTCGAAGGCGCCGCCAAGATGGCGCTCGTACATGGCGGCGGCTTCGATATCGTCCAGCAGGCCGCCCATGTCTTTCCAGAAGCCGAACGCGAATAGGGCGTTGCTCTCGCCCAGCGACAGGCCTATCGCGGCGTTCGGTGAGAGTTCGAGCACATCACGCAGCAGAATGGCATGGGCCTGCGTGACCAGCGAGACGGCACAGAGCTGTTCGTATTCGGACAATGCCGATTTCGTGAGCATAGGCGTCATCACCTGCGCCTTCGGGAGCTTGCCGAGCGCTCCGGCAACTTCCGGGAAAGCCATCAGCAGGCCGCGGCCCATGCGGGGATAGGAAGCGGCAGAACCGGTGAAGGCAAAGGCGAGTTCGCCCTCGGGCGTTCCTTCGCCATACCAGATGCCAGGACCGGAAGGCGTTTCCTTGCTTTCGAGCGCGGCGGCGGCAGAGGCACCTTTCTGCGCGAGGTCGTCTGTGTCTTTGCCGAGCAATGCGATGCGCAACTTTCCTTTGCCCCCGGACTTACCGTCCTTCAGGCGCTTGGCAAGGACCACACGCGACGAGGCGGCCGCAAAGAAGATATGCGGCACCGGGCGAAGCATGTCCGGCGTGACTTGCGGCGAGGCGGCGTGCGCGGTGACGTTTGCAGCCTGCGCCGTGAGGGTTCCGCCTGTCGAGACGGTCACCGGCGCCTGTTGCGCGCCTAGCGATACGGCAGCGCCGTGAGCGTTAAGCGTGTGCGATCTGGCGGCGAGACTTAGTGAAACCGCGAGTTCGAACAGGCCGGAAGTGGCAGGTGCTTCGCCATAAACAGATCTCACGGCAGCGCTGGATACGGAATTTGGAACGGGAGACCACTGAACCACGTCCACCGTTCCGAAAATTTGATCACCCGCCACGTCGGCGTCCGCCTTGCGCTTCAGGGCGATGGCAACCGCGCGGTCGGCTGCGTCGAACTCGGGATTTGCCGAGCCTGCAAAGCCTGCAGCAGTGACAACCGCCAAATCAAGCGTGCGCGCACTCAGCGCCGCGATGGCAACATCCAACGCAGCAAGACCCGAACTTTCCTCCGCGGCGACGGCAAAGCCCTGACCCCGGAAGTCGTCACTCAAGGTAATGCGGTTGGCGGCCATGTTGGCCATGGCGCCGAGGACGTCCGCAGAGACCAGCGGCGGAGCAATCCCGTCGAGCACAGCGTCGATATCATTGCGACCGGTGGCGACGAGTTCAGCATTCACGCGCTCGCGGATGGGCCAGCGCGCGGAGTCGTCAGCGCAGCGCAGTCCGGCAAACGCCCCGCATTGTTCGGGAGGCGGGCGAGTGACACCTTCGAGCGCCATCTGCGAGACATCGAGGATGGCAAGGTGCTGGGCCTCGGCCCGCAGCAGATCCGTGGGCGGAATGCGGGCTTTGACCGGGTCGGCGCCGATGAGGTTCGCGTGTCGGACCGGCCTAGCGGGAGAGTTCATCAGCCGTCGGATGACGCTGCGTTCGCCCCGGTCAGTCCCGGCCAGGAGGCCGATCCCCACGACGACAATTTCCTCCCCCACGGGGGAGGCCAATGAAGCGTGCCCGTTGACGTACCCGCGCGCCGGCTCGTGGGCTTCGAGGATCAGGTGCGAGTTGTTGCCGCCGAAACCAAAATTGCTGATGGCGGCGCGACGGGGCGCGTCGCCTTCGCGGGCCCATTGCTGCGCTTCGGGCATAGGTGCGAGGCCGGTATTGGCGAGTGACTTGTTCAAGGCGCCGTCGAGCGGCGTGGGGGCGAGTGCTTCCGCTTCCAGCGCGGCCGTGAGTTTGAGAAGGCTCGCAAGGCCTGCGACCGTGATCAAGTGACCGGTATTGGCCTTCAGCGATCCGATCGCGAGTTCGCGCTCCGTGCCGAAGACAGCCGCGGCGGACTGGATCTCCACGCCGTCGCCCACCGGCGTACCGGTAGCGTGGCATTCCAGATAGCCGATCGTGGCGGGGTCGATCCCGGACATCGCATAGGCGCGTTGCATGGCTTCAACCTGCCCGTCGGAGGCGGGTGCGAGGAAACCTTTTCGCTTGCCATCATTGGAGAGGCCGATGCCGCGAATCACGCCCCGAACCTTGTCAGTCTTGCGCACGTCCGACAGGCGTTTCAGGATGACGGCAGCCGCGCCTTCGGAGGGCACGAGGCCGTCCGCTCCCTGAATGAATGGCCTTGATCGGCCTGTAGGACTGAGCGCCTTCAAGGCTTCGAAGCCGATGTGAAGGATCAGGTTGTCGGCCGCGTTGACAGCGCCGACCAGCGCGATGTCGATTTGGCGGGACGCGAGCTTTCGGCACGCGATCTCCAGCGCGTAAAGCGACGAAGCGCAGGCAGCGTCAAGGGCGAACGCCGGACCTTCGGCGCCGATCATCTGCGCGATGAGACGTGCAGGCATGCCGGAGTTCAGGGTATCCGTGAGCGGACGATCCGTGCGGCCGTGGCGCCAGACATCTTCGGCGTAGTCAACCTTGGCACGGCTCGGATAGCAGAGGTTGGCGAGGAACACGCCGCGTCGGGCGGGGTCCGTCTTGCCGGCGCCGGCTGCGGCGGACCAGGCTTCCCATGCCGCCTGCAGCGGCCAGCGATGCACGGGATCTAGGGCGGCCGTATCGATGCCTTGCAGCCGCTTCAGCCCGTTATGGTCAACTACGCTTTGATCGACCCGCCCAGAGACATAGTTTCTCTCGTCATCTGATGCGTTGCCGAGCCCCAATTCCCGAGAGGTAACCGGGCGGGTAACAACTTTCTTGGTACGGACAACTTCCCACAGTTCCGCAGGCGAAGCCGCACCCGGCAGGACGCAGGCTTCAGAGACGATGGCAATCGGTTCAAACGCACTCATGAGGTTGCCCAGGAGTCGCCAACGACGAGTTCGATCTGGTCCGGCGCGCCGCCAAGAAGTTCGTTGACGAAGATGCGCGCGCCTTCATCGACCGGGATAAGCGGGATGCCTTGGGCTTCGAAATGACTGGCCAGCCCACTGTCCACCATGCCTCCTGCCCATGGCCCCCAGTGGAACACTTTCACGCGGGCTTTTGGGACAATTTGCGCGAGTGATCGACCCGCGCTGGCGAGCAGCGCGTTGGCCATAGCGTAGTCCGACTGTCCTTTGTTGCCGAAGAAAGCCGCCGCAGAGGAAAAGAAAGCGATGTGACGAAGCTGGCGCGGGTCTATCGCCGCAAGAATGTTCATCAGCCCACCGACTTTCGGAGAGAATACACGGCGAAGCTCGGTTTCCGTCTTGTCCACGGCGAGCTTGTCGGCGAGCACGCCTGCACCGTGAACCCAGCCGGTGATCGAGCCGTATTGCCGCTGTGCATCGCCGAGCGCGCTGGCGACTGCCGCGCTGTCTCCGGCGTCGAGCGGGATGTATGCCGCATCGGCACCTCCGTCCCGAATTGCATTCAACGTTTCGCGGATTTCGGCGCCCGCGAGAAGGCTTCGAGCGGTGCGGTCGATATCCGTGGGCGTGATGCGTAGGCCGGTTCGCCGGCTTCGTTCGACGAGGAGGCCGCGAAGCGCCTTAAGATCGACTGCTGGAGACAGATCGGCCGGCCACGACGTTTCCACCGAGCGGCCGGCAAGCAGGACCGTGCCGCCAGCCGTGCGGGCCAGTTCGATGGCGCAAGCTGCCGTGACGCCGCGTGCACCGCCGGTCACGAGCCAGACCGATGGCGTTGCTCCGGGCAAGGACGATGGCGGCGCGAGTGACCCGCCCGGTTCGGGCGCAAACAGTGCGCCGGACGCAAAGATTTCTCCATCGGCATAACCGTGCCGGAGGGCGTGCGCGACATGGCCAGCAGCGCCGGGAGGGATCGCCCAGGCGAAGCACTGCGTGCCCTCCCATTCCTTGCGCAGCGTACGGCTCAGGCCTTCGAGTCCGGAGTAAGCCCTGGAATCGTGTAGCAGGATGATGAGCCCGCCCTCCCGCCGCGCCGATTTTGACGCCTGCAGCGCATTCCAGTGGCGCGCTTCGGGCGATAGAGCGGCAAGACCTTCAGTGAGGATCACCGCGTCGGCAGAGCCCGAAGGCTGCGATACATGCCGGGCTTCGTATCCAAGCGCCGATACGGCGCCCCATATCGCCGCAGCGATGTCAGGTTCGGCGTCTGTCACTTCGATCAACGCGCCACGGTCCAGGTGGAAGGCAGGAGCCGCATTTACTTCGCGCCACAGAACGGGTCGCACGTCGCACCGGTAAGGTGCAACGTCAGCTCCGGGCAGGTGGGGACGGTGGGAAGCCCGTGCCTCCCCGCCATCCCTTAGCCGAAAAAATCGGCGATCTTCCGGATGGTGCGGAGCTCGGCAAGATGTTCCGGATCGACTTCCGGAAGCGTCGGATACTTGTCGCGGAGCGACGACAGGATTTCGACCTGCTTGATCGAATCCACGCCGAGCTCTCCTTCCAGATCCATGTCGTCTTCGAGCATGTCCGGCGGATATCCGGTTTTCTCGGCGATCAGTGCACGGATGACATCCGGCGAGACATGGAGACTTGAGGCATCAGGGGCGCTAGGGGTACTCGACTCGGGCCGGGAAGTTTGCGCAGGCGGGCTACCCGGTGTGGCTGCGTCGATCATGGCCGCGATGGCCGCAATGGTGCGCAGCTCGACGAGGCGCTCAGGTTCGATTTCCGGAAGGTGGGGGAGACGGTCACGCAGCGACGAAAGGATTTCGACCTGCTTGATCGAGTCGACACCGAGTTCGCCTTCAAGATCCATGTCTGCATCGAGCATGTCGGGTGGATAACCCGTCTTTTCAGAAACAATCGCACGGACGATGGCGGCGGCGTCAACCGCAGGCACTACCGCGGCGACGGTCTTCGGCGCCGTCGCGGGTGCAGGTTTCTCGGGCTCGTGGACGAAGGCGTGCGCTCCGCCTGAGCCATTCACTTTCGGCTTGGGCTGTTCTTGAGGAGTTGGTGCCGGTGCAACCGCAGCAGGCGCAGCGGCGTATACCGGCGAGGGCGCCCGTTGTGGCGCATCGGCTCGGGGCGCTGGCATAAGCTGCGGCTGTGCGGGGATGGAGCTAGCCTGCCCCAGCAGCGCGGCGGCCGCGTTCAGGTAGGCCTTGTGCCCCTCCGCCATCGCATTGAGGTAGTTCTGATGCTGGAGGGAGACTTCCTGCCAGATACGCTCTACCGGCGCCGAGATTTCTCCGGGTCCGGATCTTTGAGAAACGGACGACTGCGATGTTGCAACGGGGTGCCGGTCATTCTGATCGGGCATGGGAGGTTCGGTCCTTTGAGTGTTCGGGGCGGAGGACGCCGGCAGGGCGCGCCCAGCGGCATTGGGAGGGGCTCGGCCTGCGGCCCCGTCTTTCGGTGGATAGGGCCGGTCGTAATTGGCACCGGTCAGGAACACGGCGTGCCTCGAAGGGGCTGGCTTCGGCTGCTGGGGCGGCGCGTCGGCATAGAGGGCCGCGAAGTCGAGGCTTAATCCGGCTACGGATAAAGCCCCAAGAACAGAGAGGAATTGCGCAACTCCGTTTGTGCGTTTGTTGTCGAGCGATAGCATGGTGTAGTCCCGCGCGCCGAGCGTATCGGAGACGAGACCGGCGACCACGTTTCCGGGGCCTACCTCGATGAAGATGCGCGCGCCTGCGCCGTACATCGCCTCAACCTGTTCACGAAACAGGACGGGCGCGGCAATCTGCGCCGAAATCACGCCGGCGAGGTCCTTCGCGGTCGACTTGTAAGGCTGAGCGGTCGCGTTTGAAAAGACCGGCAGGCTCGGACGCTTCAGGCGCAGGCCTTCCAGCGTAGTTCGGAACGGCGCCACTGCGGGCTCGACAATGACGGAATGAAAGGCGGTTGCGACCGGCAGCTTTCGGGCCTTGATGCCTTCAGCCGTGCAGCGTTGCTCCGCCTGCTGAATGACGCTGACAGGTCCGGAGAGGACCACCTGACTGGGGCCATTGTCATTTGCGATGACAAGCCCGTTTCCGATCTCCTCCACCAAAGGCGCAATCCGGCTTGCCGGGCACTGGACGGCCAGCATTGCGCCTTCGGTCGTCTGGGCAGCGTTGGCCATCTCGCGTCCGCGCGCCGCTGCAATGGTGAGCGCAGTCTCCCGGTCAAATGCGCCGGCATAGTGCAGCGCCATGATCTCGCCGAAGCTGTGACCTCCCGTCATGTCGGCGTCGATTCCCAGCGCTTCGAGCAATGCGAGGTGCGACAGGGCCACCGCTGCGATTGACGGCTGGGCGTGTTGCATCAGCGTCAGGCGTTGCTGCTGGCTGCCGAACTC
>JBGTKE010000413.1:0-2022 GCA_041744775.1 Hyphomonas sp.
CCCGCCGGCCTTCACGCGGTTCAACGTGTTCCTGCGCGACGGGTTTGCCTGCGCCTATTGCGGCGCGCAGGATCACCTGACCTTCGACCATGTGGTGCCCCGCTCGCGCGGCGGGCGCACGACCTGGGAAAACATCGTGACCGCCTGCAGCCCCTGCAACCTTGCCAAGGGCAGCCGCCTGCTGCGCGAAAGCCATATGGACCTGCAACGCAGGCCCTTCCGTCCCAACAATTACCAGCTGCAGGACATCGGCCGGAAATTTCCGCCGAACCACCTTCACGAGACCTGGATGGACTACCTCTACTGGGATGTGGAGCTGGAAGGGTAATCCGCCTACGGACAGCCGCCCCAGTCAAACCGCCAGGCGCGGAAGTGGACCGGGTCGCCGTTGGAATAGTTGAGCGCGTAGTGGGACGGGCTCTCCGTCAGGCAGGCGCCGAGGCTTTCCGCTTCGGTGCGCAGGCGGGCAGCGGTGTCGGTGATCGGCTCATCGGCTTTGCGGTCTTCGAAGTTCAGCAGGTAGACAACCGGGTAAGCGGCAGGATCATCCGGCAGGTCGAGCGGCGTCTGCGGCGGATGCAGGTTCTGCGTGCCCAGCGTCAGGATATAGGACGGCTCCGCATAGCCGAGCGCCAGCACGCGCGCGGGCGTCTTGACATTGCAGACATCGTCCTCACCCGGAACACCGCAGACATCCTCCAGCGCAAGGCGCGCGGTTTCGGTCGGTTGGACCCAGACCTGGCTGGGCAGCATGTTGATGCGGATATGCCAGCCAAGCGCCACGCTGGAGAGGATGGCGAGCAGGATTGCAGCGGGCACATGGCGGCGCGCGAATTCAACGAGACTCAGCCCGGCGAGCAGGAAGCCCGCCCACCAGAGCCAGAGCGGAAATTCCCGGTACGGCGTCCAGGCGGCGAGCACTTCTTCGGCGGATACCGTCCGGAAATCGCCCGCTGTCTCTGCCATCAGGTAGGTCGTCACGCCGGGAAACGATGCCGCCAGCAGCAAGGCCGCGCCAACGACGAAAAGCACGATCCCCACGGCGTTTGAAACCGGCAACCGCGCGCCGTCCATCATGCGCACCGCGGCGTATCCGCAGAGGAGGCCGAAAGCCGGATAGGCCGGAAGGATATAGTGGCTGAGCAGCGTCGGCATCAGCTCGAAGAAGGCGTAAGTGAGCAGCGCCCATGCGAGCAGCAGGCGCAGACTTTTCACTTCGCTTGAGGGCGGCGCGGCTTCAGGGACGGCGCGCGACATGTACCAGACCGCCGCAATGAACAGGAACGGCCAGGCCGCCAGCGGCTTCAGTGTACGGAGGGTTTCCGCGAAACTGCCTGCCGCAAATGGCGGAACCAGCGCGAGGCCGTAATTGAGCGCCGTCAGGACGGCGAGAAGCGCGGCCCCGGCGATTGCATAACGGCGCACCGGCGTGGTGTTCACGCCCCCTGCCCCGGCCACCTGCTTCACCGAGGCGACAAGACCCGCGACGAACAGGAGCGTCGCCGGGAAGAACCAGGCCGGAATATGGCTGAGGTGGTAGAGGAACCAGCCGGCATGGCCTTCCGAGGCGCCGGTGAACTTGTCCTTGAGGTCCTTGCCGACGGCGCCTTCGATATACTGGCCATCGGTCGCGGCCTGGATCCAGAGGAACCAGGGCAGCACCATCGCGACGAACAGGGCCGGGCCTTTCCAGTCCGCCAGCGGACGCCACCAGTCGCCGCCTTTGCCCTCCGCGGCGCGGCCCCAGACGAACACGCCGAGGCCGGCATAGGCGACGACCATCATCGTTACCGGCCCCTTGATCAGGAAGGAGGCGCTGACGGTCAGCCAGACAAGAAAAGCCATGCGGCCCGGCTTGTCCGTACCAAGATAAAGCCGCCCGAGCGCGCCGATTCCGAGCGTGGTGAGGAAGACGAGCACGCCGTCCGTCTTCGAGATGTGCGCTTCGGAGGTGAGCAGCAGCGTGGCGCCGAACATCGCGGCGCCCAGGAAGGCGGCGCGCCGCCCGACCAGCGCGATGCC
>JBGTKE010000414.1:0-7328 GCA_041744775.1 Hyphomonas sp.
GAAACTGGCGGTGCGTGCGAGATCGCCAATGACAACGCCCCAGGCCAGCTGGTCATCTCCGGCACCAGGGCCGCAATCGACGCCGCCGTCGCCTGGTCGCAGGCCAATGGCGTCAAGAAGGCAATGGCCCTCAACGTGTCCGCACCCTTCCACTGCTCGCTGATGCAGCCCGCCGCCGACGCCATGGCCGAAGCGCTGGCAAAGACCGAGATCAAGGCGCCGGCTGTGCCGCTGGTCGCCAACGTCTCGGCCTCAGCTGTCACCGATCCGGAAACGATCCGCCAGAACCTCGTCAAGCAGGTTACCGGCCGTGTGCGCTGGACCGAGTCCGTCCAGTTCATGGTGCGCGAGGGCGTCACGATGACGGCCGAAACCGGCAACGGCAAGGTGCTCACCGTCATGCAGCGCCGCATCGAGAAATCCCTCAACGGCTTCACCCTCGGCGCGCCCGAAGACCTCGAAGCCTTTGCGAAGGCGCTGCGCGGCGAGGCCTAAGCCCGGCGCCGGTTAGCCGTTCGCTCGACACGGCCCTCAGCCGGGCCTAGCGTTCGCTCTCCTGTGGGAGGGAACGATGACACTCGAGAACATTTATTATGTGGGCCAGACGGTTGCCGTCGTGGCGATCCTGATGTCGTTGCTGGCGGTGGTCTGGCAAATGCGGCAGTCGCAGAAAATGGAACGCGCCGCCGCCCAGCGCGACCTCCTGCTTCGTGTCTCGGAGTGGGGCCGGATGATGGCCGCAAACACAGGCGACATTGACCGGTTCGTTCAGGGAATGGTCGAATATGACGGCGCGGACGCCCTCACCCAGTCGTTCATGGACAAGGCCTTCTCCGAGTTTGTGTTCGTGGCGGAGTCGGCATTGAACATGCGCCGCGACGGTTTTTTCAGCGAAGGCACATGGGAAGGAATCGAAGGCGCCACACTGGCCTTGTTGCGAACGCCCGGCGGAAGGCAATGGTGGGTCTATGGCCAGCGGGTCATCGGCAGTGAGATTGTTGGGCATCTGAAGAAGCGGTTGACTGAAATTCCGGAGGACGCGCCGACATTCCTCGATTTCTGGCCTTCCTATCGCAACAGACTGAAAGAACTCGACGCGCTCAAGTCCGCCACGCCGCCCACTGGAAAAACGGCAGTTTGACGCAAAGCGCAGACCTGCCCTATGTCCCGCCGATGTAGCAGTCACCTCTGAACAGGAGCCCTCGCATGTTCGACCTCACTGGCCGCACGGCCCTCGTCACCGGCGCCTCGGGCGGCATCGGCCGTGCCATTGCCCTCGCCCTTTCGGAGGCCGGCGCCAGGGTCGCCCTTTCCGGAACCCGCGAAGCGGTGCTGCAGGAAGTCGCCGCGACCCTGAAAGGCGAGAGCGCTATCGTACCGGGCAACCTGTCGGATCCGGCGGCGGTCGATGCGCTCGTCGGCCAGGCTGAAGCCGCCCTCGGCCCGCTCGACATCCTTGTGGCGAACGCCGGCATCACCCGTGACAAATTGCTCATCCAGATGAAGGACGAGGACTGGAACGAGGTGATCAACGTCAATCTCGGCTCCTATTTCCGCCTCGCGAAGACCGCCGTTCGTGGCATGATGAAGCGCCGCCATGGCCGGATCATCGGCATCACGTCGATTGTTGGCGTCACCGGAAACCCCGGACAGGCGAATTATTGCGCCTCGAAAGCCGGAATGATCGGCTTCACCAAGTCACTCGCCCAGGAAGTCGCCAGCCGCGGCATCACGGCCAACACGATTGCCCCGGGCTTTATCGAATCACCGATGACGGACGGGCTGCCGGAGGCCCAGAAACAGGCCCTGCTCGGCCAGATTCCGTCAGGCCGGCTGGGTCAAGGAAGCGATATTGCTGCAGCTGCGGTGTATCTGGCGTCCAACGGGGCGGCCTACGTCACGGGCCAGACCCTGCACGTAAACGGCGGCATGGCGATGATCTGACGCTGCGCAGTCGCCTTTGAGACAAGGGCTTGGCGCTGCGATGGAGTGTGTGCTAGGCGCAACACAATGGTTCAAAAGAGGGGCCAGTCCTCAGTTATATCATGAGAGGTATTCATGTCTGACGTTCTTGAGCGCGTGAAAAAAATTGTCGTCGAGAATCTCGACGTGGAAGCCGACAAGGTGGTTGAGGGCGCAAGCTTCATCGACGACCTTGGTGCCGACTCCCTCGACCTGGTCGAGCTCGTGATGGCTTTCGAAGAAGAGTTTAACATCGAGATCCCGGACGACGTCCAGGAATCGATCCGCTCAGTCGGCGACGCCGTAACGCACATCAAAGCGCACATCTAAAGCGCTTGGTCCTCGATGTCTGAACGCCGCGTCGTCATCACGGGTATTGGTATCGTGTCCCCCCTCGCGTGGGGCCGCGAAGCCACATGGGAACGCCTGATCGCCGGGAAATCCGGCGCAGGCCCCATCGACAAGTTCGATGCGTCCGACCTTCCCTGCAAGATTGCTTTCCAGGTTCCCTACGTGTCGGGCCGGGGCGGCGGCGCGGGGGATGCCCATGCCTTCGACCCCGACAAGGTGTTATCCTCCAAGGAACAGCGACGGACCGACGAGTTCGTCGTCTATGCCGTTGCGGCGGCAGACGAGGCCCTCGCGGACGCCAACTGGAAACCGGAAACCGACGAAGACCAGGAACGCACCGGCGTCCTGATCGGCTCCGGTATCGGCGGCCTAGAGACAATCTACGAGACATCGATCATCCTCCACGAACAGGGCCCGCGCAAAGTGAGCCCGTTCTTCATTCCCGCCTCGCTGATCAACCTCGCCTCCGGGCAGGTCTCGATCCGCCACGGGCTGAAGGGGCCGAACCATTCGGTCGTCACCGCCTGCGCCACCGGCGCGCACGCGCTGGGCGACTCGGCTCGCCTCATCAAGTTTGGCGATGCCGATGTGATGGTCGCTGGCGGTTCGGAAGCCGTGATCGGCAGGCTGGGCATCGCAGGTTTCTGCGCCGCCAAGGCCATGTCGACCAACTTCAACGACACGCCCGAGAAGGCTTCGCGTCCCTATGACAAGGACCGGGACGGTTTCGTCATGGGCGAGGGCGCTGCGGTGCTCATTCTCGAAGAGTATGAGCACGCAAAGAAACGCGGCGCGAAGATGTACGCGGAAGTCGTCGGTTACGGCCTGACAGGCGATGCGTATCACATCACGGCCCCGTCCGAAGGCGCCGAGGGCGGCTTCCGTGCGATGAAGATGGCGCTGAAGAATTCCAGAATCGATCCTACCGAGATCGACTACGTCAACGCGCATGGCACCTCGACGCCCAAGGGCGATGAGGGGGAGGCCGGCGCGGTCGAGCGGGCGTTCGGCGAGCATGCGAAGAACCTCTCGATGTCCTCGACCAAGTCGGCCGTGGGCCACCTGCTCGGCGCGGCGGGCGCAATCGAGGCGGCGTTCTGCGCCCTTGCGATTCGCGACCAGGTCATGCCGCCGACGCTGAACCTCGACAATCCGAGCTTCGAGACGGTGATTGACCTTATCCCGCACAAGGCCAAGAAGGGCCGGGTGCGCGCAGCGATGTCGAACAGCTTCGGCTTTGGTGGCACGAACGCGTCGCTGATCATTCGCGAAGTCACCTGAAGGCGTTTCGGTTTGGCGCCTTTTGCCAGATCACACTGTGACAATTGATTTCCGGGCCGGGGAGGGCACGGTAAAAGATGCATAGTGTCCGGCGAAAGAGGCCCTCATGCGATTCCTGAAAGCGCTGTTCGTATGGCTGTTCATGCTCGCCCTGCTGGCGGGCGCGGGGGCAGCCGCCGGATGGGTCTGGTTCAACAACGAACTGTCCAGCCCGGGTCCTCTGACGGCGGAGGCGGTGATCAGGGTCGCGCCGGGCGAGACACTGGCAGCGGTCGCGGCGCGGCTTGAAGCGGACGGGGTCATCAAGAATGCGCGGCTGATGCGGCTGAAATCCCGCCTCGACAGGAGCGAGCTGGAAATCAAGACCGGTGAATACATCATCGATGAAGGGTCCAGCGTCCAGGAGGTGCTCAGCATACTGATCGAGGGCCGCGCGCTTCTGCACAAGATCACGTTGCCAGAAGGACGCACCACGGCGCAGCTGATGAAGATCATCGAGACTGACAAGCTGCTCGAAGGCGATATGCCCGAAGTGCTGCCGGAAGAAGGCACATTGCTGCCGGACACCTACATGTTCCACCGCGGCATGACGCGCCAGCAGCTGATCGAGAAGATGCAGAAGGCGCAGGCGAATCTTCTGGAAGAGTTGTGGCCGACGCGGCAGGAGGGCCTGCCGATTGCCACGCATTACGAAGCGGTCATCCTCGCCTCAATCGTGGAGAAGGAAACCGGGCGCGCGGGCGAGCGCGACGAAGTGGCCGCGTTGTTCACGACGCGTCTGAAACGCGGCATGCGCCTGCAGAGCGACCCGACGATCATCTATGGCATTTCGAAAGGCGAACCGCTCTACAACAAGCAGGGCCAGCGCCGGACGCTCTACCGCTCCGAGATCGACCGGCATACGGAGTGGAACACTTACCAGGTGGACGGCCTGCCGAAGACGCCGATCTGCAATCCGGGCGCCGATGCGATCCGCGCCGTGCTCGATCCTCCGGAGACGGAGTATATCTTCTTCGTGGCCGACGGCAAAGGCGGGCACCTGTTTGCTAAGACGCTGGCCGAGCATAACCGGAACGTCGCGGCTTACCGCGCCTATGAGCGCAAAGAGATTCAGCGGGAACGGGCGAATTGATGGCAACACTTTCGGGGATGACCGGCTTCGCGCGGGTCACGGGGGAGGAAAGCTGGGGCACCTGGGCCTGGGAGGCCAAGAGCGTCAACGGCCGTTCGCTGGATGTGCGGGTCAACTATCCGCCGGGCTGCGAAGTGCTGGAGCGGGAGGTGAAAGCGCTTGCCGCAGAACGCTTCAATCGGGGGTCCTTGCAGGTCAGCCTGCGGGTCGACATGGTCAGCGGTACGGGCGGCGCGGTGATCGACCATGCCTTGCTGGGTACGTTGGCAGAGGCGGCGCGCAAGGTGCTCGGCGCCGAGCTGACACCCGAGGCGATCGCAACACTGATGACGCTGAAGGGTGTGGTCGAGACGAGCGGCGCCTCCCTGCGCGATCTCGCCGCCAATCAAGAAGCGATGACCGCTTTGTCGGCGGGTGCCCGCACGGCGCTGGATCAGCTGGCCGAAGGGAGGTGGGCCGAGGGCGCCTCGCTGATGGACGTCCTGTCAGCGCACCTCAATGAGATCGAAGCGCTGTCGGCCGAAGCGGCGAAACTGGCCGCGGCGCAGCCCGGCCTGATCAAGGCGAAACTGCAGAAGCAGCTGGAAGAACTCGACCGCGAGGGCCGGGTGGATGCGGAGCGCTTTGCGGCCGAAGCAGCCCTGTCTGCCGCCCGCGCGGACGTGCGCGAGGAACTTGACCGGCTCGGCGCACATGTGAAATCCGGACGCGACCTGCTCAAGGCGGGCTCGCCTGCAGGCCGCAAGATCGACTTTCTCGCCCAGGAACTGAACCGCGAAGCAAACACGCTCTGCTCGAAATCTGCCAGCCTCGATTTGACGAATGCGGGACTCGGCCTCAAAGGGGTGATCGACCAGTTCAAGGAGCAGGCGGCCAATGTCGAATAGCGGGCACCCGAAGGACCATGGCCGCCGGCGCGGTCTGATGCTGGTGCTGTCGAGTCCGTCGGGCGCCGGCAAGACGACGCTGTCGAAGATGCTGCTGGATGAATTCATCGACGTGAAACTGTCGGTCTCGGCGACTACCCGGCCGCCGCGCCCGAACGAGGTGGACGGCAAGGACTATTATTTTCGCACGCCCGACACGTTCCACGCGATGATCGAGCGGCGTGAATTCCTCGAATGGGCGCACGTGTTCGACAAGTATTACGGCACGCCGAAGGCCGACACGGTCGCCCGGCTGGAGGCGGGCGAAGACGTTCTGTTCGATGTCGACTGGCAGGGCGCCGATGCGCTGCATGACCAGATGCCGAACGATGTCGTCTCGGTGTTCATCCTGCCGCCGAGCATCGAGGCGCTGCAGGCACGGCTCGCAGGGCGCGAAGGCTCAACGCCGGAGCTGGTGGCGCGGCGGATGGAAGACGCCAAGCGCGAAATCATGCATTGGCGGCGGTATGATTATGTTGTCGTCAATGACGATCTGAACGTTGCCTACCAGCGCCTGAAACGCATCCTGCTCGTCGAGCGGCTCAAGCGCATGCGGCAGCTGGATCTTGAAGACCACGTGCGCACACTGCTGGGCGAGGGTTAGGCAAGGCTCTCCGCCAGCTTGCGGAACTCCGCCTGTGTCAGCGTTTCCGCGCGCGCCGTCGGATCAATCCCGCAATCGACCAGCCAATCTTCAGCCTTCATGCCGCGTTTCTTGGCGAAGGGTTTCAGCGCGGCGCGGAGCATCTTGCGGCGCTGGCCGAATGCGGCGCCGGCAATCTGTTCCAGGAGCTCGATATGCTGGAAACGCTTTTCGGTCGGCAGCGGATCGAACACCGCCACCGCGCTGTCCACTTTCGGTGGCGGGCGGAAGGCGCCGGGCGGCAGGGTGAAGGAAATGTAGGGCCGGGTGACGGACTGGGCGAGCACCGCCAATCGTCCGTAGGCGTCGGTATCCGGCTTCGCGCAGATGCGCTCGGCGACCTCTTTCTGGAACATCAGCGCCATCTCGCCGCGCCACTCGCCCGCCTTCAGCCAGTCGACGAGAAGGGGCGTGCCGACATTGTAGGGCAGGTTGGCGATGATCATGGCGGGGCCGGTGGCGCCGGCCTCTTCCAGCACCTGCTGCCAACGGACCTTGCGGGCGTCTTTCGCGATGACGATCAGCTGGCCGCTTTTCGCTTCGGGCCACTCAAGCAGCGCTTCGGAAAAGCGCGGGTCGGTCTCGACCGCGATCAGACGGGCCGGGTTCTCGTTGAGGATCGCGCGCGTCAGACCGCCGGGGCCGGGGCCGACCTCTATGACATAGCGATCCTTCGGCGAGCCTGCCGCATTCGCCGCGCGTTTCAGGATCGAGGGATCGAACAGGAAATGCTGACCGAGCGACTTGCGGGCGGGGGCGTCTGTGAGAGGCGTGTGGTCGTCGCTCATGCGGCGGCTTTCTGGCGGTTGGCGGCGAAGGTTGCCGCAAGGCGGATTGCGGCGATCAGGCTGTCGGCGCGGCATGTGCCGGCGGCGGCCGCGTCATAGGCAGTGCCGTGGTCCGGGCTGGTGCGAACGATCGGCAGGCCCAGCGTCGAGTTCACGCCGCCCCACATGTCGAGCGTCTTGATCGGGATAAGGCCCTGATCGTGCGTCATGGCAATGACCGCGTCCCATGCGCCGGACAGCGCTTC
>JBGTKE010000415.1:0-4056 GCA_041744775.1 Hyphomonas sp.
GGGCGGCGCGGCCGAGGGCGACGGCGCCGGAGGAGACGAGGATGACTTCCTTGCCGCGCTGGCGCAAGGAGGCGATGTCGGCGGCGAGGTTCGCCAGCCATTCGGCACGCGGCGCGCCGGCCTCGGCAATCAGGGCCGAGCCGGTTTTCACGACGATGCGTTTGGAGCGGGCGAGGGTTTCAGCGGTCATTGCGGCGGGGATACACGCGCGCGCCGGATATGGCGAGGGGGAGGAAAAGCAGCGCGCGGCGCCAAGACGCTTGCGCTCGCCGGCGGCGGAACATAGCATGAACATATGACCCGATTGAGTTTGAGTGAGCGGCTGGAAATCCTGGCGGATGCCGCGAAGTATGATGCCTCGTGTGCCTCGTCCGGCACGACGCGGCGCAACAGCCGGGACGGCAAGGGCATCGGCTCAACGGAAGGGATGGGGATTTGCCATGCCTATGCGCCGGATGGGCGGTGCATCTCGCTGCTGAAGATCCTGCTGACGAACTTCTGCATCTTCGATTGCCATTATTGCATCAACCGGAAGAGCTCGAACGTGCGGCGCGCGGCGTTCACCCCGGAAGAAGTGGTCGACCTGACCCTGAGCTTTTACCGGCGTAACTATATCGAGGGGCTGTTCCTGTCGTCAGGTATCGTCAAGACCTCGAGCCATACGATGGAGCAGATGATCCAGGTGGCGCAGACGCTGCGCGAGACGCACGGGTTCAAGGGATACATCCATCTGAAGGCGATTCCCGAAGCGGATCCGGAGATGGTCGAGCGGGCCGGGCTGTGGGCGGACCGGGTGTCGATCAATGTCGAGCTGCCGACCGAGGCCGGCATGGTGCGCCTCGCGCCGGACAAGAAGTCCGGGCAGATCGAGGGCGCGATCGGAAAGATCCGTGACCGGATCACTGCGTCGCGCGACGCGGAGAAGCGATTTCACCATGCGCCGAAATTTGCGCCGGCGGGGCAGTCGACGCAGATGATCATCGGCGCAGACAGCGCGGACGATCGGGCAGTGATGGATAAGGCGAGCGGGCTCTATAGCCGGTTCAAGCTGAAGCGGGTTTACTATTCGGCGTTCAGTCCCATTCCGGACGCGAGTGCGGTGTTGCCGCTGAAGCGGCCGCCGCTGATGCGCGAGCACCGGCTTTACCAGTCTGACTGGATGGTGCGGTTTTATGGCTTCTCGGTCGCGGAAGTGCAGCAGGCCACGGATGCGGTCGGGATGCTGCCGCTGGACATGGATCCGAAGCTCGCCTGGGCGATGAAGTTCCGGGATGTGTTTCCGGTGGATGTGAACAAGGCGCCGCGCGAGACGCTGCTTCGGGTGCCGGGGTTGGGCGTGAAGGGGGTCAACGCGGTGATCCGGGCGCGGCGGCTCAGGCGGCTGAAACTCGAGGACGTGGGGCGGCTGACGAATTCGGTGGGCAAGCTGCGGCCGTTCATCATTGCGGATGACTGGCGGCCGGTTCAGCTGGCGGACCGGGCAGATCTTTCGGTGCACGTGAAACCGGCGCGGCAGCTGGAGCTGGTTGGATGAGCCGCGTGGAGACTGTGGCGGCGGTGCTCGACGCGCCGGACGATTTCGACGCCTGGCGAAAACGGGCGCGGTCGTTGATTCTGGCGGGCATTGCGCCGGAGCAGGCCGTCTGGGTTATGCGCGGCGAGGGGGCGGAAGACTTGTTCGCGGGCGCGGGCCTTATGCCCGACCCGCCCGCGCTGAGTGACATGCGCCTGCGTGTCAGCCGGGCATTCGTGGAGACGGCGGAGTTGGCGCTGCTTCATCAGCATAAGGAACGCTTTGCGCTTCTCTACCGCGTGCTGTGGCGATTGCAGGGCCAGCCGAGGCTGATGGAAGACACGGCGGACCGGGATGTGTATCAGATGCATCTGCTGGTTCGCAGCGTTCGGCGCGACATCCACAAGATGCGCGCGTTTGTGCGCTTCCGCGTCGTGGCAGACGAGGACGGGGTGGACCAATATGTCGCGTGGTTTGAGCCGGAGCATCACATCGTGCGCCGGAATGCAGGGTTTTTCCTGAACCGGTTTGCAGCGCAGCGGTGGTCCATCCTGACGCCGGATCTGTGCCTGCACTGGGACGGGAAGGAGATTACCGAAACCGGCGGTGCTTGCCGGGAGGATGCGCCATCGGAAGATGCTTCGGAGGACCTGTGGCTGCGCTACTATGCTTCGATCTTAAATCCGGCGCGGCTGAAGGTTTCGGCGATGACGCGGGAAATGCCGCGCAAATATTGGGTGAACCTGCCGGAGGCGCAATTGATCCCGGAACTGATCGCTTCGGCGCAGGCGCGCGAGGCGGGCATGGTGGCGGGCGGGGTGGATCTGTTCAAGATGCCCGAGCCGAAAGACCTGGAGGAGATCGCGCGCGGAATCGATGCCTGCCGCCGGTGCGCGATCGGGTGCACGGGCGTGCGCGCGACACCGGGCGAGGGTCCTGCGGACGCAGGCCTGATGATCGTTGGCGAACAGCCGGGCGACATGGAGGAACGCGCGGGGCGCCCGTTCGTCGGGCCGGCGGGGCAGTTGCTGAACCGGCACCTTGCCGAGGCGGGCTTTGACCGCCGGGAGCTGCGCGTGACGAATGCCGTGAAGCATTTCAAGTTCGTGCAACGCGGCAAGCGGCGGATGCACCAGAACCCTTCGGCGCGGGAAACGGATATCTGCCGATGGTGGCTGGACGCCGAGCGCAAGATTGTTCGACCACGGGTCATCCTGGCACTGGGTGCAACGGCGGGGCGGGCGATCCTGGGACGCACTCCTAGCATTGGCCGTGAGCGCGGAGCGGCGATACCGCTGGGCGACGGGTCAACGCTCTGGATTACGGTTCACCCAAGCGCGATTCTCCGCGTTCCAGACAGTCTTCGGGAGACGGAAGAAGCGGCGTTTCAATCAGATTTGCGGCGAGTGCGCCGTGCGCTCGATCCCAATCAGGCGCCGTCTGCGGAACCGCCGATGAAGAATACCGAGACCAGCGCGTAGCCGATCAAAACGAGAAAGAGAGAGCCGGCTAGAATTTTCCAGACGCCGGTGCGCTGGCCGGCGCGAACTTCTTGTGTTTCAATTCGCACTCCATCCCCTGGCGTTGTCAGCTCTGGATCTTCGCGCGGAGTTGTCGGGGGTTTGGTTTCCATGGTTCAGTCTCCTACGCCTTGCGGGCGCCGGGCGATACCGGCTACCTGCAGGGATAACGCGGCGCACACAGAATTGTTCCGGCTTGTCCTGGTGCGACGTTGACCGGCTGCGACGCGCGAGCAAGACTGATTCAAATCATAGGAGGCAACTTTCACGTGAAGCTTTACAATACGCCGATGCCTGCACCGAACCCGCGCCGGGTGCGTATCTTCCTGGCGGAGAAGGGCGTGGAGATCCCGCTGGTGGAGGTCGCGCTGTTGAAGGGCGAGCACAAGGCGCCCGAACATGTGGCGCGCAATTCGCTCGGCCAGACGCCGGTGCTGGAACTGGACGACGGGACCTGCCTCAGCGAGACGGTGGCGATCTGCCGGTATCTTGAACGGCTGCATCCGCAACCGGCGCTTTTCGGGACGAGCGCGCTGGAGGAGGCGCAGGTCGAGATGTGGGTGCGGCGGGTGGAGTTCCAGTTGATGGGGCCGGCGGGGAATTTCTGGCGGCATGCGCATCCGTTCACGGCGCGCGTGGTGGTTCCTCAGTATAAGGAGTTTGGCGAGGCGAACCGGGGCGCGTATGAGAAAGCGCTGATGTGGCTGGACGGGGAACTGGCGAAGACGCCGTATCTGGCAGGCGCGGCGTTCACGATGGCGGACATCTGCGCGCTTAGCACGGTGGATTTCGCCGGCTGGGCCGGGCTGAAGGTTCCGGAAGAGGCAGAGAATGTGAAGGCCTGGCATACGCGCGTCAGCGCGCGCCCGAGCGCGGCGGCCTGAGGGGCCGGGCCGTCAGATGGAGCGTCCGGAGCAGCTTTGACCGTCCGGGTACGGAAGTTGGTTTCAGGAAGTGCGGGTCAGGACGTGTCGACCGCCGCGGCTCGGGCGGCGACGGCGATGTCGAAGGTGGCCGCGTTCA
>JBGTKE010000416.1:0-1768 GCA_041744775.1 Hyphomonas sp.
AACCGCGAACCGCGCGATGCCGTGCCAGTTTCCCTCCGGCGCGCCGGCCGCCACGATCATGCGGTCTTCGGCTGGTCCCTTCGAGACCGCGCCCGCTTCCAGCATCAGGTCGCCCCGAACGGCCTTCGACGGCACATGGCCCGATAGCGCCAGACGTCCATCCGCCAGCTTTTCAACGCTCCAGACATAGGGCCGGACCGGCTCGGCCGTTCGCACGCTCAACTCGACCTGCGAGACCCCGCCAAACAAGATCCCGCCCCGTCCGCTACTTCGCAGCACGATCTGCGCCGCGTCCTCGGCGGCGTCCGGCGACGGCGCCGCGCCGGTCAGGACCGCCGTCTGCCCGTCCATGTCGACGCTGGCCCAGTCCATCCCGGCCAGCTGAAGCGCCTGATGCGCCTTCGCTTCAAGGCGGGCTTCCAGCCGTGCGGCACTATAAGGGGATTGGTTGACGGCCCACCACGCGATAAAGGGCAGGGCAATCAGGGCAAAAAGGCCCGTCAGGTAGTCAAGCAGGCGCACGACGTCGCTGACCCTCCCGAAACCATTATCCCTCCTTCAGGGGATGCCCTATCCGTTAACTTTTCGCAAGACTGAGGCCACAGGCACCCCGCCCCATGACACGCCCGCCCGAAACCCTGACCAGCCCGTCCAACCCGCTGATCAAGTCCCTCAAAAGCCTCGAACGCAAGAAGGAGCGCGCCGAAACCGGCCTGTTCCTTGCCGAGGGTGCCCGTATCGTCGGCGAAGGCCTCGCCCGGGGATGGCAGGCCGAAACTGTCGTGATTGCAGTAGACATGGCAGGCAGGCCCCAGATCGCTGCCCTCGCCCGCGAAGCCGAGAAGACCGGCGCCCGGGTCGTCCTCGCGCCCGAGCGGCTGATGTCGAAGATCACCCAGAAGGACAATGCCCAGAGCGTCGTTGCCGCCTTCCGCCAGCGCCACCTTGCGCCGGACGCCCTGCCCGCTCCGAAGGCCGGCGCGCCTCTTTATGTGGCACTTTACGAGGTGCGCGACCCCGGCAATCTCGGCACAATCCTGCGCACCGCCGACTGCGCCGGCGCCACCGGCGTCATCCTCATTGGCACCTGCTGCGATCCCTATAGTTTCGAAGCCGTCCGCGCCTCCATGGGCTCGCTGTTCGACATGCCCTTCGCCGCGGCCAGCTTCGCTGCCTTTGACACCTGGCGCCGTCAGCAGGGCCTGACCCTCACCGCCGCCAGCGTCAACGGCACGATGCGCCATGATGCAGCCCCCTTTGCCGCGCCGTCGGTCATCCTGATGGGCAACGAACAGGCCGGCCTTCCGGCGGATGTCGAAGCCGCCTGCGACCACCTCTCGCTCATCCCCATGCGCGGCGGCGCCGACAGCCTGAACCTCGCCCAGGCCACCGCCATCATGATCTACGAAGCCTGGCGCCAGCGAGGCTATGCCTGATGCAGACCGAGACCCGCCTGCTGATCGCCGACGACTGGGAGGACTATGCCCTCCTCGACAGCGGCCACCTGCAGAAGCTGGAACGCTTCGCCGGCCAGACCGTGATCCGCCCGGACCCGCAGGCCTTCTGGCAGCCCGCCCGGCCCGTACAGAGCTGGAAAGCCGATGCCCGCTTCGCCGCCAAGGGCCCGGACGAGGACGGCGCCGGACAGTGGGAAATCCTCTCCCCCCGCGCGGTGGACGCCTGGCCCATGCGCTGGAACGGCCTCACCTTCACGGCGCGCCGCACCGCCTTCCGCCACATGGGCGTGTTCCAGGAACATTCGGTCCAC
>JBGTKE010000417.1:0-4787 GCA_041744775.1 Hyphomonas sp.
CGCGGCATGTCCGGCAACGCCCGCGCGCTGCCGCCCAGCTGACGAGGGGCACCAGTTCATACCATGCGAGCCGGCGCGCGCACGCCCTGCAGCGCGAACGTCCGCGCACCCAGGACTCCTCGCGCGCGAACCGGTCAGCGCCGGCATCGATTGCCGAACCGATCAGCAGTCCCGCAAGGATGAGGAACATCCCGAACGTCGTCATGCCGTCGCCCCGGCGCCGCGCGCAGCTTGGCGCGGCGCGAAAAATGCGTATCCTTCTACGCGGTGGGACAAGGAAATACTCAGATGCAACGGGACGCCCCAATTCGCCGCGCCGAGGCCGGCTTCAGTCTTATGGAACTGCTGGTCGCGCTTGTCATCCTGGCGCTCGTGATGGGGATCGTGGCGCCGCGCGTCATCGGCTATCTCAGCCGCGCCAAATCGCAGACCGCCGAGGCGCAGGTCAGGAACATCAAGGGCGCGCTTGACTTGTTCCTGATCGATGTCGGCCGCTACCCGACCGAAAACGAGGGCCTCGGCGGACGCCGGTGACGCTGTCCTTGCTTGCGATGCTACCGCTTTTGCGATTTGGCCCGGAACGTGTCCGAGCACTGGGGCGAGTTGTCGCCCGCGGCTTGGTGGCTCAGGCAATAGACTGAGGCGCGCACGCCGTCCTTGAAGGTTGGCCGGCCATGCCATTTAGCCTGGCCCGGACCGCCGCTCCAGAGATGCACCATCAACCGGCCGGGAGCTTGCGGGATAGGATGATCAGCGGAGGTTGACGTGTGGAGCAACCGGTCATCGACAAACCAGCGGATCGCCTCCGGCTCCCATTCGAAGGCGTAGAGATGGACCTCCTTGCTCGCATCGAAGCCCAGCGGAACGTAGATCGAGCCGATCGGTTGGCCGTTCGTGAAATAGTTCAGGTGCAGTTCGCGCGGCCGGTTGCCGAGAAACTCGATGTCGATCTCGTCGTGTGGATCGTCGTCGAACTGGGCGTGCGTGTGGGTAAACATCGCCGACACGGTGCCGGAGCCCGGGGCGGGCTGCATCACGACTTCATACCGGCCATAGTGATAAAAGCCGACCCGCTGGTATTCGGCGCCGGCGATCTTCTTGTCGGCGATCTGCTCGCGGCGCACTTCCAGTTCGATCCGGTCCTGCTTGAAATGGATCAGGTTTGCCTTCCACGCAGGATGGGCCGGGTTGGGATAATGGAAATCGGACTTGTACCAGTTGGCCGGATCGTGCGCGCCGACAAAATGGTGAACAAAGGATCCGGCGACGGGCCGGTCGGGATTGCGGGCGGGCGGCAGGACGGCCGGGCTAGGCGCGCCGGGCTCTTGAACCGGGGGACTGACGGCAACGTACAACAAGCCCAACACGAGGGCAGCGACGACCGCAAATGCGCCAATCCGCAAACCGGTCATCGGCATCTGCCCCTGCTGAACCGCCGACGCGCGTCCGTGTTACCTGGCGCCGTCCGACATCAGGACAGCAGGAACGGTCTTGATGATGATCCAGATGTCGCCAAGGAAAGTTTGCGTCTGAACGTAGGTTTTATCCATCTCGACGCGCTCCGTGTACGAGACGTTGCTGCGGCCACTGGTCTGCCAGATGCCGGTGAGACCGGGGCGGACCAGGCAATACTGCTCGAAGCCCTCGCCATATTTCGACCGCTCGTAGAGCGGGATCGGGCGCGGACCGACGATCGACATGTCACCGCGAATGATGTTCAGCAGCTGCGGTAGCTCGTCGATCGAGGTCGCGCGGATGAACCTGCCCAGCGGCGTGATGCGCGGATCGTTCGAGAGTTTGCGGGTCAGTTCCCATTCGAGCCGGGCTTCCGGGTTGGAGTCGATCACGGCCTGAAGCTTGGCGTCCGCATTCGGCACCATCGAGCGCAGCTTGAAGCACTGAAAGGTTTCGCCTTTGAAACCATAGCGGGGCTGCGAGTAGAGGGCTTTCTGCCCGTCCTGAAGCCGGATCAGCACGCCGACGACAATCAGCAGCGGTGCCAGAAAAAGCAGCGCGAGCGAGGCGATCACGACGTCGAATACGCGTTTGAAGCTGAAGCCGTCGCCGTCCGGCGAGCCTTCGGCGTCGTTCGAGAATGCGTCGTCTGGCAGACGTCCTGTCTGCTCGCCGATCCGGAATTCCATCAAGTGCCCCTTCAAAGTCTACTGGTCCGAGTTCAGTTCAAGCCTTGGCGGCGCCCCCACGGCAGCCGGTCCTCAGCTTTCCCTTGTCCTGAACTTGGCAATTGCAATCTGTATACCACCGCTGCGGTTGCGAATTAAGCGAAAATTGAAACTTTCACCTGTCAGGGGAAGTATTCGTTAAATATTGCGGCAGCCAAGTGCCAAGTCTGCCCTGCGAATGTACACACCGCGCAGTCTGCTGGAAGGATCGGTTTTCCTCCCCTCGGATTCTACCGAATCTGCGCAACGTGTGATGTAGAAAAGAGGCGCCGCAGAATCCTGCAGCGCCTCGATACATATTGCCTCAGGGAGTAGCGCGATCAGAAAATCCGCTCGCCAATCCGCAACGTGTCACCCGGCTTGACCACCGTGCCCGGTGTCAGGTCGTAGGCAATTTCGCGGTCGGAATCGATACTCTTGATGTACACGACCCGTCTGTTCGCGCGGTAAGAGAAACCGCCGGCGGCGGCGACCGCGTTCTGCACCGTCAGTCCGCTCGTAAAGGGATATTCGCCCGGCCGGCCGACTTCGCCGAGGATATAGAACGGGCGGTAGTTGATGACCTCGACGCTGACGCGCGGATCCAGGATGTAGCCGCTGGCCAGCGTCTCGGTGATCGACGTTTCCAGCTGCGCCGTGGCCAGGCCGAGGGCTTTTTTCTGGCCGATCAACGGTAGCGAGATCGATCCGGTGCCATCAACTTCGAATTCGCCCGAAAGGTCGGGATGGCCGAACACGGTCACGCGTATCCGGTCGCTCGAGCCGAGGGTGTAGGCCGATGCAACCTGGGTGAGGGCATTGGGGGTGGCTTCCCTTGCGCCGGCGGTTTGCCCGGTCGAGCCGCAGGCGGCCAGGGCGAGGGTCAGCGCGGCGAGGAACAGGAGGTAAAGTGGACGAAGCGCGATCATGGCTGCGAGGTCTCCCAAAGGAATTAACGGCGTCGCCGGGTGTGGCGAGTTATAGATGACTCAGGTGCTCAGGAAAGCAACATCCGTGCCGATCAGCCGGGCGGCCGTCAGGCGTCCTGTGAGGAAGGCGCCCGTATCCAGGCCAATCCGGCGGTCGTCATGGTGAACGGCGTCCATCGGTGTGTGTCCGTGCACGATCATCTGGTGGAAATGTGCGGGATCGTCGAGGAACTCGTCGCGGATCCACAACATGTCACGGACCGTCTGCTCCTCAAGCTCAACGCCCGGCCGCAGCCCGGCATGCACGAACAGGTAATCGCCGGCCGTGTGGTAGGTCTTCAGCGACTGGAAGAAGGTCAGGTGCGCCGCCGGTAGGCGTGCGCGAAACTCGGTCCAGACCCGGGTCCAGGCATCGCGCGCGGCCTGCATTTCCTCGTGCGAATTGAGGCTCTTGCGCTGGTTGGGCGGGGCGAGGCCGTAGGAATACAGCGTCTCGGCGCCGCCATACCGGACCCACTGGCTGCCGAACGAGTCTTCCTGCAGGAAGCGCAGCAGCGCCTCTTCATGGTTGCCCATCAGGTAGACCGGATCAAACTGGTCGATGGCGCCGCTGGTGAACAACTCGATCACGTCGCGCGAGGTAAGGCCGCGGTCGATATAGTCCCCGAGGAAGATGATCTGGGGCTTGATGCCTTCCGGCAGCTTGGCAGCATCGTCCGAGATCTGCACCAGCAACTGGTCGAGCAGGTCGCGGCGCCCGTGAATGTCGCCGACCGCATAGAGGCACACGCCTTCAGGCGCGCAGACTGTGCGCTTGGCCGGGAGGGTCGGCGCCGTCTGTTCGGCAGGGCTATCTGGCGCTTCCGGCTCACGATCAAGAACGCGTCCGAGACCACGCTGAATCCGCTCGCGCAGCGCGGTCGCTGTCCGGCCGAAAAACACCAGCCGTTCTCGCGAGACCGTCAATACTCTGTCGATGGCTCTGGGCATGAAACGCGTTCCGTACATCTTCAAGTATACGCAAAGTATGCGCCAAATCCAATGTGTTAAGGATTTCCTGTTAACCTTTGGCCCGGATAGCTTCCCGCAGGAAGCCGAACGCCCAACCCATGTGCATGGTTCCCGCGGCCAGGCCTGAAAATAGCCCGCAGGCCGACTTTTGCTTTATAGCCACTAGCCCTGAGGCGAGCGCCAGGATCGATACATATCCCAATGGGAGAAGGATCGCGGGCCAATACACCAGAGACACGAGCAATCCGGTCGCCGACCCCAGCAACGCGAGGATCGGCGCCGAGTGCCGCAACCTCAGGCTTGAGCCATGCTTTCGCACGTTGCGGGCCCGTCCGCGTCCGTAGCCTTCATATTGGGTCCACAGCCGCCGGACGCTGCCTCGCGGGATATATTGTATTCGGATGCCGGCATCGAGGTAGACGCGGCCGCCCGCCTTGCCGAGACGCACGTCATATTCAGCATCTTCGTTGTGGGAGAAGGTCTCGTCATAGCCGCCGATCCGGCGATACCAGCCGAGATCGAACCCGGCATGGTGGCCGTGGTCAACCCAGCCGGAGGCCTTGCCGCCGCGGTGCGCCGCGCCGCCGGAACCGAGCGGAGTGTCGACAATCCAGGCATTCGCCTTTTCGAAACAGGTCTCGCCCACCGCGTCCATCGGAATCACGAGCGACGCGGCCCCCGCGCG
>JBGTKE010000418.1:0-2625 GCA_041744775.1 Hyphomonas sp.
TAATTTGGTCTTTGCTTTTTCTGTTTCATGGCTCCACTCTCTCAAGAAAAGGAGCCTCCGGCAAACCCGGGGCGGTCCACATCCGTTCGTCTGGCTGTCATCCCGTATTTTGAATCTTACGGCGGCTATGACTGCATTTTACTACGAAGACGAGACCAGCAGCGTTGTCTTTGACAGGCAGGTTGGATTTGAGGATTTTGTTGGAAAAAATTGGGAGAGAACGCGGGAGCTGTACCAAGAGCATTTCAAGAAGGACGTAATGCCGAACGGGCCTGTTTTCGAGAACGATGAGACGGTTTTGCCATTACAGGCCGCCGACCTCTTGGCCCACTACACTAAGGGGCATGTTGAAGGCACTCATTCCGAGCGTTGGATAATTGACCGTATCCTGAATATTCAGGGCGACGTGGAAGATATTGACATTCACAAAGCAACCCAAATTGCAGCAGACCTCAATCTGTATCAGCAATTAAAGCTTGTTCTTAATCCTGGACTGCAGTTGCAGACCTACAATGACTTCCTCACCAAAGGTGAGCGCAAGGGGCAAAGAAGACGGAACAAGCTGCCTAAGCCTCCTTAGGCTTCACAATCGTCCTGAATGCCCTCTCAAGCGCCCGAGGCGACTCATCGGCCGCCGCTTCCTTAGCGGCTTTGCTTTTCTGGGTCCCGGCTTTCGCCGGGATGACAAGTATGGCAGGTGCCGGGAAAGAGGCTGGCACGTTTGCAGATGTCTCGCAGCCGGGACTGGAAAGACACGGACATGAACCCTGCCCTTGTCCCTTACCCGCCTGCGGTCCGCCGCGCGGCCCTTGTCATCGCGGCCCTGCTGGCTGTGGGCATTGCCTGGCTGTCGCTGATCCCCGGCGGCACGGTTCCGGCACCGCACCTTTCGGACAAGGTCCGCCATTTCGGCGCCTATGCGACCCTGGCCATTCCGGTGGCGATGTGGTTCGGGCCCGGCCGGCTGGTGGCGGTGCTGGTGCTCACGCTTTACGGCGCGGGCCTTGAAGTTGCGCAAGGCCTGCTCTCGGAAACGCGGGAAGCGTCCTTCTTCGACGCCGTCGCCAACGCGCTCGGGGCGAGCACAGGCACCCTGCTGGTCTGGATCATCGCCCGCACCAGAGCAAAACGCGATCTGATGGAATCAGATCGCTAGCTCCAGGTTTTTTGATTGGTCGCAAATTCTTGCGCTCAGCCGGTGCCCACTTGAGCGGAATTTGCTCGCGGGCGCGCTGATCATTCGGCGGCGACGGTGAGTTCCTCGTCGAGCCGGTAGACATTGCGCAGGATCATCGCGCAGTGCTGGGCCATCGGTTTCAGGTCCGCCGGGAGTTCGTCCGGATTGTCCGAGGCGAACTCGGCAATGCGGCGCGCAATCCGCATCAGGTCCGGCGTATGGACGATCATCCTTGCCTGGTGCTCGATGCGTTGCGGATCGCGGTCATATTCCGCGCCCCCGACCCGCCAGCCGCCAAGGCTGCCTTCGTCGGTCGCCACCACCGGATAGGTCCCCGGATTGGCCAGCGTGACGCCAAATTCGCTCGTGCGCCATTTGATCGAGCGCCGGTCGATGAACCAGTGTTCCAGCATCATGTCTTCGTCGTCGTCGGTGACGCGGTTCTGGTTGTGCACGGCCTGCTCGGAGACCAGCTCGTGCGCATGGAAGGGCCGGCCGAGGCCGCAATCATAAGTGATCCGCAGCGGCTCGTTGACGTCCTTCACCCAATGGGGAACGACATGCTCGATCACCGCCCAGGTGCCGACCGGCTTCACGAATACGCGCTGCGACTTGTGGAACAGGGCCTTGGCCATGGGTGCGTCTCCTCAACCAGCCGGGAAAGTGCCACAGGATCATGGGAGTCCGGTGAACGGGATGGGTGAAATTTGAAGCAAATGACGCGGCGCCATTGCCGCTGGGTCACACCTTTCCGCGCGCGTAAACTGGGTTATTCTCCGGTCATCCGAGATAACAAGTAACGCCCCGAGGGCGATGGGAGCCAGTGCGCCATGAATTTTGATTTCTCCGAAGACCAGAAATACCTCGCCGGTGAAGCCCGGAAGTTCCTGTCGGCCGAAAGCCCGGCCACGGAAGTCCGCAAGGTGCTGAACGACGACACGCTCGCCTACCATGAGGGCCTCTGGAAAAAGGTCGTGGAAATGGGCTGGCTGGGCGCCGCGATCCCGGAAGAGCATGGCGGGCTGGGCCTCGGCATGCTGGAGATGTGCGTGCTGGCCGAAGAGATGGGCCGCGCGATTGCGCCCGTCCCGTTCGCCTCGACCGCCTATTTCCTGACCGAAGCCGTCAAGCTCGGCGGCAGCGAGAAGCAGAAAGCTGCCCTCCTGCCGCAGATCGCCGCCGGCGACGTGATCGGTGCCTATGCCGCCTCCGAAGGCCCCGGCAATCCGGATGCCGCGAGCATTCGCACCACGTTTGACGGCAAGACCCTGACCGGCGCGAAGATCCCCGTCACCGACGGCGACATTGCGACCCACGCGGTCGTGCTGGCCAAGGAAGGCAAGGGCCTGTCGCTGGTGCTGGTGGACCTCTCGGCAAAGGGCATCACCCGCAAGCCGCTGCAGACCATCGACCCGACCCGCAGCCATGCCGAAATCCATTTCGATGCC
>JBGTKE010000419.1:0-2451 GCA_041744775.1 Hyphomonas sp.
GGCTTGCGACTGCGCCACGTCGGTCCGCGTCACCACGCCGACTTCAAACCGGTCCTCCGCGGCACGCACCTGCTCGCCCGTGACCTCGACGTTATTCTTTCGGATCGCCACCGTCTCGCGGTCGCGGCGCACGTCCACATAAGCCGTGACCACATCGAGGATCAGGTCCTGACGCGCGGCATCAAATGTCCGGTCCGCCGAATCGATTCCCGCCTCGGCCCGCCGGATCCCCGCCCGGATGCGCCCACCGGTATAGATCGGCTGCACGGCCTGCAGCTGCGCTGTGCCGAGCGGCCGGTCGCCGGTTCCGAAATTGAAAGCCGAGTTGGAATCGACATACTCATACCCGCCGCTTGCCGACAGGTTGACCTGCGGCAGGCTCGCGGACCGCGCGAGGTCAAGGTTCTCGCGCGCGATATCCGTTCGGTAGCGCTCGATTTCAAGCTGGGGATTGGTCGCAAACGCCGCCGCAACGGCTTCCGGCAGCGTTTCTCCATGAATCGGCGCGCTGAAGATCAGGCTCGAAAGGCCCACTCCGATCAGGAGCGTCATTTTATAGGCGCGCATTGCGATTTCCCTCGTCTGGTCCGGGCAATATAGTGTCTGCCCGGCAAAAGGTGAACAGTGTTCACCTTGCGGCAGAGTGGCTGTGTCAGTGTCTAGGGATCAGAAGCTAAAACTAGGTTTCCGGTCGAATGCCGTAAAGCGCGGCGGGGAGGCATCGAAGCCGTCGCGCGCCGACATCGTGCTGCCCGCCTTCGTGAATACCTTGCCGCGCCCGATGCCGCCGGCCTCCGCCATCACGGCGACAAGGCGGCCGCCTTCGCGTAGCTGCGCTGCCCAGGCGTCCGGCAGCGTTTCGATCATGCCGGCGACATAGATGACATCAAACGGCGCCTGGCCGGGAAGTCCCTTGGCCAACGGCCCCTCCACCGGGGCAGCCCTGTCAACGCCAATCGCCGAGAAGCGCTGAGACATCGCATCCACCAGCGGCGCCGTCTCCTCCAGCGCAATCACGGTATCGGCGAGGTGGCTGATCAGCGCCGCTTCGTAGCCCGCCCCGGCACCGACTACGAGCACGACGTCCGCCGGCTCGACGCCGGCCAGCTTGATCAACTTCGCCGTATCGCGCGGGATCCACAACGCGCGGCCTGGAGAGGTCGTGATCTCCATCTCCGAATACGCCACGCCTTTGCGCGCGTTTGGCACGAACACTTCGCGCGGCGTGCGCAGGAACGCGCCGACGATCCTTGACTCGGTCACATCATTGGGGCGGATCTGGCTGTCCACCATGATCTCCCGGGCCTTGTCGAAATCCATGCGAGTCACTTCCGTCTGCGAAGGGCATATCTGCCGCCATGTATCACGCACAGTACGCCGCGCAATCTTCCGCACGCCGCGAAAATACCCTGCGCAGGCCGATTGTCTCACCTCGCCAGCCTTGCTAGGGACGGCGCGGTTGCCTGAGGCTCCATGGCGGAGTGGTGACGCAGCGGATTGCAAATCCGTGCACCCCGGTTCGATTCCGGGTGGAGCCTCCAGACCCTTCCTTGAAATTCAGGACCTTAGCCTGCCTTCAGCAGGAGAGGGCTGCGAGTCCGTAAACCCCGGACCTCCAGTTTATTGTGACCCGTTAACCCCGAATTAACCATATGGGGCGACCTTGGCCATGTCTTCTTTGGAGACACCCACCATCACCCAACGCCTTTGGCGGGAGCTCACGCTCCCGCCTTTTTTCTTTGCGGCAAAGGCGATCCGGCCCCACCCAGAAATTCTGCAGGCGCCGCACTTAGGCACTTGAACGGGGTGCGCGGTCTGCTATTCCCCCCGTTCCGGCTATTCCGTGATAGCTCAGTTGGTAGAGCAGGCGACTGTTAATCGCCCGGTCGCAGGTTCGAGTCCTGCTCACGGAGCCACTTCATCCGCATTTGATATCCTGTCCATCGGCGCCAGCACGCCGCGGCAGGATCAGTATTTAAATGATATGTATGCGGCCCCGGGTTCGCTGATCGGCGATAACTGCCGCCGGCATCGTTTGCCCGGCAGACAAGTCTACTCCTTGGGGCCAGGCAGCGGTTTGTCCGGCGAAATGAGGATGCGGTGGGCGGCGCCGTCCGGGTCGTCAAATTGCCCGCTGCGAACGGCCCAGATGAAGGCGCCAAGCCCGGCCAGTCCCATCAGGAGGGCAATGGGGATCAAGAATATGAGGCCGCTCATGCTGGTTTCTCCGTAGTCCGGTTCAGGCGCAGGGCATTGAGGCAGACGATCAGGGACGAGCCCGACATCGCGATCGCCGCAACCAGCGGTGAGGCATGTCCGAGGATCGCGATCGGAACCGCGACGAGATTGTAGACCGCGGCAAAGCCGAAGTTCTGGAGCATGACGTGGCGGGCTTTGCGCGCCGTGCGCACCAGCAGCGGCAAGGGCGTGAGGCCGCCGGAATACACGGCG
>JBGTKE010000420.1:0-3619 GCA_041744775.1 Hyphomonas sp.
GGCAGCCTCGGTGCCGGGCGCTGCTCCGGCGCCGGCCGTCAAGCTCAAGACGCCCGAGTTCAAGCCGGAACCGGTACGCAAGGTCAACCAGCATTCCGCGCAGTATTACACGACCAAGACGGCGATCTTCAACGCCCTCATCGACACGATCGATCTTTCCCAGCTTGCCCAGCTGGATACCGATAGCGCGCGTGAAGAGATCCGCGCCATTGTCGTCGAGATTATCAGTATCAAGAACGTCGTGATGTCGATCTCGGAGCAGGAATACCTGCTTGATGATATCTGCAACGACGTGCTCGGCTATGGTCCGCTGGAGCCACTTCTGGCCCGCGACGACATTGCCGATATCATGGTCAACGGCGCCGACACGACCTATATCGAGGTCAACGGCAAGATCGAGCGCACCAACATCCGCTTCCGCGACAATGCACAGCTGATGAATATCTGCCAACGAATCGTGTCCCAGGTTGGCCGCCGCGTCGATGAAAGCTCGCCGATCTGCGACGCGCGCCTTCTGGACGGCTCGCGCGTCAACGTCATCGCCCCGCCGCTCGCCATCGACGGCCCGACGCTCACCATTCGTAAGTTCAAGAAAGACAAGCTGAAGCTTCAGGACCTCGTGAACTTCGGCTCGATCAGCGAAGCCGGCGCCGAGGTGCTCCGCATCATCGGCCACAGCCGCTGCAACGTCCTGGTCTCCGGCGGTACCGGTTCCGGGAAAACCACGCTGCTCAACTGTCTCACCGCCTTCATCGAGCCGGGCGAGCGCGTTATCACCTGCGAAGACTCCGCAGAACTGCAGCTGCAACAGCCGCATGTGGTGCGTCTCGAGACGCGCCCGCCGAACATCGAAGGCTCGGGCGAGATCACAATGCGTGACCTCGTCAAGAACTGTCTGCGGATGCGGCCTGAGCGGATCATCGTCGGCGAGGTGCGCGGCCCAGAAGCCTTCGACCTCCTGCAGGCCATGAACACCGGCCATGATGGTTCGATGGGCACGCTGCACGCCAACTCTGCACGCGAAGCCCTCAGCCGCATCGAGTCCATGATCACGATGGGCGGCTTTTCGCTGCCGGCGAAGACCATCCGCGAAATGATCGTCGGCTCGATCGACGTCGTGGTTCAGGCCTCGCGCCTCCGCGATGGCTCGCGCCGCATCATGGGCGTCACGGAGGTTCTCGGCCTCGAGGGCGACACGATTGTTCTCCAGGACATCCTCAAGTACGAGATTGAAGGCGAAGACGAGCACGGCGAGATCATCGGCCGGCACCGCGGCATGGGCATCGGCCGGCCGCGTTTCTGGGAGCGCGCCGCCTATTACAACCTGGAGCGCGAACTGGCCGAGGCTCTCGATTCGCTGAACAGCGCCTGATGAGCAGCACCCTGATCATTCTTCTTGTTGCGGTCCTGGCTTTTACGGCGATCGCAGGCATCGGCTTCACCTTCACGGCCGGCCGCGACGATGCCGCCAGGAAACGTGCGCGCGAGATCGGGGCAGGGCGCGCGCCGCAAATCTCGAAAGCGGCCGGCAAGGCTCAGGACGACACTGTCAAGCGCCGCGCCAAGACGCAGGAGATGCTCGACAACCTGCGCAAGCAGGACAAGGAACGCCGCAAGATTTCTGCCGCCCAGGACATTGGCTCCAAGCTGACCCAGGCGGGACTTGAATTGCCGATTCCGATGTTCTGGATCATCTCGGTGATCACCGGCGTGGTCTGTGCGGCCGCCGTCTGGATGTCCGGCGCGGACGGCCTGGTCATCAGCGGAGTCAGCCTCAAGAGCCGCCCACTACTGTGCGCTGCGGCCTTCTTCGCCGGCACGCTCGGGCTGCCCCAGTTCGTCCTCAACACGATGATCAAGGGCCGTCACAAGAAGATGATCAACCAGTTCGCGGACGCGCTGGATGTCATTGTGCGCGGTGTGAAGACCGGTCTTCCGCTCAACGAATGTATCCGCATCATTGCGAAAGAAAGCCCCGATCCGCTGCGCAAGGAATTCCTGACCTTTGCCGACAACCTCTCGATGGGATCCGGTCTTGAGCGCGCACTTGCCCTGCTCTACAAGCGCATGCCGCTCCAGGAAGTGAACTTCTTCGCCATTGTGCTGACCATCCAATCGAAGGCGGGCGGCAACCTCTCCGAGGCGCTCGGAAACCTCTCGACGGTGATCCGTTCACGGAAGATGATGCGCGAGAAGGTGAAAGCCCTGTCGTCGGAAGCCAAGGCCTCGGCCTTCATCATCGGCTCGCTGCCGTTCGCGGTGGGCGTCATGGTGTTCATGACAACACCGGCCTACATCATGGAGCTCTTCCTGACCGAAACCGGTCACGTCATCCTCGCCGTGGCAGCGGGCATGATGGGCGGCGGCATCACCGTCATGCGCAACATGATCAACTTCGACATGTAGGGGCAGGCAGACATGTATGATATCCTGCTGAGCTTCACCAAACCCCAAACGCTGGCGGCCTATCTCGTCGCGGCTGCGGTGTTCGGAACCATGATGTCGATTTTCCTGCCCTACCTGCAGGGCAACAAGCTGGAGACCCGCCTCAAGGCCGTCGCCACGCAGCGCGAACGCCTGCGCAAGCAGAGCCGCGCGGCGCTCGAGAAAAAGGGCTTGCGCCGCAAAGACGATTCCGTCGTCGGCAACATCTCGTCGAAACTGAACCTCGCCAAGGCGCTTGAGGATCCAAACGTTGTCAAGCTGATGAACCAGGCAGGCATGCGCGGTCCTGGCCCGATCTCGGCCTTCTATTTTGCCCGGATGATCCTGCCCTTCGTCGGGGCGCTGCTCGCTTTCCTGTACATCTTCTATGTCAACGATCACGGCCTCAACACCTTCATGAAGTATGGCTCGCTCGCCTTCGGCGCCGCGGCCGGCTTCTATGCGCCGAACCTCTACATCTCGAACATCGCGCAAAAGCGCCAGAAGTCGCTGATGCGGGCCTTCCCGGATTCGCTCGACATGCTGCTGATCTGTGTCGAGTCCGGCATGTCGATCGAGATGGGCTTCAACAAGGTCAGCCAGGAAATCGGCTCGGCCTCGCCGGAACTCGCCGAAGAATTCGGCATCACGGTCGCCGAACTCTCCTACTTGCCGGACCGCCGCCAGGCCTACGAAAACCTCGCGATCCGGACGGGTCACGAAGGCGTCAAAGCGGTCTGCATGGCGCTCGGTCAGGCCGAACGCTACGGCACGCCGCTCGGCGACGCCCTGCGCCTGATGGCCAAGGAAAACCGCGAGATGCGGATGTCGGAAGCCGAGAAAAAGGCCGCCGCCCTCCCGGCCAAGCTCACGGTGCCGATGATCCTCTTCTTCCTGCCGGTTCTCTTCCTCGTCGTTTTGGGCCCGGCCTACATCAAGTATCAGAAGATGCAGGGCCAGAACAAAGCCGCGCCGCAGGTCACCGAATTGCAGGTCGAGCGCGATTACGTCTGAAGGCCGGGACCGGGGGTTTCCCCGCGCGCGCCGCCCCGCTAGACCGGGGGCATGAGTCTCATCCCCATCGCTGCCGCCACGCTTGCCCGATTCGGCATCCAGGCCGCCGGTGCGTCCGGCGCGCTGGCCTGCCGCACGCCGATCACCGGCGAAATCCTCACCCACCTCAAACCGGACGGCC
>JBGTKE010000421.1:0-3711 GCA_041744775.1 Hyphomonas sp.
CCGCCGCGATGACGCGGAAGCCGAACGCTTCGCCGCGCGCGTCTTCGAAGCGGGCGAGCCCCTGCCCGTCTGCCTCTATGGCACGCCATTCCGGCGGCAGGTCTGGCGGGCGCTGCTGGAGATTCCGGCCGGCGAGACACGCACCTACGGGGCCCTTGCCCAGACGATCGCCGCGCCAAAGGCTGCCCGCGCAGTCGGCGCAGCTGTCGGCGCCAACCCCGTCAGCTGGTTCATCCCCTGCCACCGGGCCCTTGCAGCTGATGGCCGGCTGCATAACTATCACTGGGGCTTGGCGCGAAAGCGCGCCATGCTCGTCTACGAACGCGCGCATGTGGCCTGACGACCGGCTGCCGGGCGCCGAGCCCGGGATAAGAACTGCCAGTCATGTTTGTCTATTTTGCCCTCGTCGTCGCTGTGGTCGCCTGGGGTGTGCACCTTGGCCTGCGCTGGAAGCGGGTGAAAGATTTCGCGCCGCAGCTCCTGAAACTGCGCCAGGAGAGCGGGGAGCTGCCGGGAAGTGTCACGTCTGAAGAGTTCACGGACCTCTATTTGCGCGCCGAAGGCCCGCGCGCCGGCACCTATACCTTTGCCTGCGCCGCACTGATGACCGCCGGACTCGCGCCCCTTTCGACCGTGTTCAACATGGTGTGGGACGGGTTCTGGAAACTGTCCGGCGAGTCGCCGGTGTTCGAGCAGGGCACGCTGATCCACACGTTCAGTTTTTTCCTCGTCGTGATGGGCGTGGGCATCGCGCTGCTGGCGGCTGCCATGCACCGCTATCACACGCTGACACCTCCCAATCTCAAGCAAGTCATCCGCAAACTCCGGGAGGCCCATTCATGAGCGCCCAATTCCTGCACACGATGGTCCGCGTCGGCGATCTGCCGGCGGCCCTGAAATTCTATTGCGACGGCCTCGGCCTGACCGAGATCGGGCGGCACGACAACGAGGCCGGACGCTTCACGCTGGTATTCCTCGCCGCACCGGCGGACATCGCGCGCCTGGGCGGGATTCCTTCCGGCAAGACGCCGACGCAGATGGATATCCCGATGGTGGAGCTGACCCATAACTGGGACGAGGCGGACTATCCGGGCGGGCGCAATTTCGGGCATCTCGCTTACAGGGTCGACGACATCTACGCCGCGACCCAGCGCTTCGCCGATCTCGGCGTCACCATTTCCCGCCCGCCCCGCGACGGCCGCATGACTTTCATCCGCTCACCGGACGGCATCTCAGTCGAGCTCCTGCAGAAAGGCGCCGCCCTGCCCCCGCAGGAACCCTGGGCGAGCGCGCCGAATGTCGGGGTCTGGTAGCGGAAACCGCTGCCCGCCGTCACGCTCGACCGGCGCAGCCGGTCTGAGCGCCCATTTCCGAAACGCTCCGCACACGCACATCCGTTTGTCGTCATCCCGGTTTCGTCCCGGACTTGATCCGGGTCGAAGACCGGAATCTTGTGTATAAACAGGGTTTTTGGGCGTGTTCGGCGCGTGAAATCCCCCTCTTTCTCTCTCGTTCCGTATCCATTTTCCTCTGTTTAGTTCTCGTTCAGTCGCGTTCTTTTCTCAAAGATTCTCACTTTTTATCACTTGCTCTCGCAGGGGCGGGCTTCGCTCAGGATAAGCTGGTTGGTTTGGCGGGAGCCGCCGGGATATTCCGGAGGCGGAGGGTTGACCGTCACGCGCGCAGGATACACCCGGTTGGGAGGGTGTAGGGCAAGTTTGGGGAAGTATTTTGTAATGGGTTGATTTTGCTGGGGCGGGGGGCGCGCGGATTTAGGCGCAAGTCTGGCGTTTGCGGTTGCCTCCAAGCCCCTCACCCTCGGCCCCTCTCCCGTTTACGGGAGAGGGGGGAAGAGGAGGTCAGCCCAAACGTCCGGAAGCTCAGTCCAGCGCGCCGATGTATGGCAGGCCCCGGTAGAGGCCCGCATCGTCCATGCCATAGCCGACGAGGAAGCGGCCGGGAGCGTCGAAGGCGCAGAAGTCGACGCCGTGTTCGCCGCGCGGGGCCCAGGGTTTCTGAGTCAGCGCAACCGTGAGCACTTCGCGCGCGCCCTTGGCGATCAGGTGGTGTTTAGCGAAGTCGAGCGTGCGGCCGGTATCGAACACATCGTCGATCAGCAGCATGCCGCGTCCTTCGACCGGGCGGGAGACATCCGCGCGCACGACCACGCGGCCCGAACTTTCGCGCGCGTCGCGGTAGCTTTCAAGCCAGAGCACATCGAGGATGGGGTGCACGTCGCGCCGCGCGAGCGCCTTCATCAGATCGCTGGTGAAGGTCGTCGCCCCGATCAGGATCGAGACGGCGGTCCACTCACCGGTGAGGCGCGGCGCCAGGCGGCCTGCCAGCTCATCCACCCGCGCCATCAGGTCGGCCTCGGAGAGGACCACATCTATTCGAGGCATCGGCGCGTGCGGCGTAGGGGCTTGCATGTTCAGGTCGGGTCCTTGATGGCGGGAACACTTTCGTCCGTCTCCGGAAGGGTCTCTTCAGCCAGCGGCGCGAGGTCTTCGGGCGGCGGTTCATTCGGCACGGCGGAACGTTCGACGAAGCTGACCACAATCTCGAAACTCTCGATTGGCGCCGGCGAGACGACCACCCCGAACTGTCCGGACTCGCCGGGTTCGAGTTCGCGGGGCGTGACAAAACTGAATTCGGTGGCGACCACCTTGCCGCGTTCGTCGCGCAGGTCGATGCGCACGCCGGGGGTTTCCACGGATGAGTTCGCCACGTTGATGGCGCGGCCGGTCACCGAAACGATCGGGATCGTGTCGTTGAAGGTGCGGGTGCGTTCGATATCGGCGAAGTCGAGCCCGAACCGGTTCACATCGAGACCGGCGAGCTGATAGGCGGCGGCCGATTGCGGCCAGACCTTCACGACATCATTGCGGAAGTAAAAGGCGGCGATGGTAGCGGCCACGAACAGGCTTCCCGTCAGCAACCAGGAAAGGACGGCGAACAGCTTGCTTTTCTCGCGCCGCTGCTCGCGCAGGCGTTCGCGGTAAACCTCGTGCGCGGGGGCCGCCGGCTTGTCTTCGGCGAGCGATTTCGGCTGCACAAACCAGGAATGCCCGCAGGCCGCGCATTTAACAGTTCGCCCGCTTTCACCGATTGTTGAGTCATCGGCGAAATAATGGGTGCTGCAAGAAGGACAGGTAAGGATCATTCCGTCATCTTTCCGGCTGCTGCCCCGTTTGGCCCACCTCGTAACCCGGACCCCGCACCATGACCCAGCTTCGCCCGGACATGTTTGATGAGGCTGCCGTCCGTCTGGACGGGGTGTCCCTTCGTTACGAGTCGACCGAAGAAATCCTTAGCGGGATTGATCTCGTCCTGAAACCCGGCAGCTTCAGCTTCCTGACCGGCGCCTCCGGGGCCGGCAAGTCCAGCCTGCTGAAGCTGCTTTACCTGGCGCAGCCGCCAACGCGGGGCGAAGTGTCCCTGTTCGGCCGCCCCACAAGCCGCCTGTCGCGCGATCAACTGTCGGCCCTGCGGCGCCGGGTGGGCGTGGTGTTCCAGGAATTCCGGCTGCTGAACCACCTGACGGCCTATGAAAACGTCGCCCTGCCCCTGCGGGTGATGGGCCGCAAGGAGAGCCAGTACCGCCGGGATGTCGAGGAACTCCTGAGCTGGGTGGGCCTCGGCGAGCGGCTGCACAAGCGCCCGGCGACCCTGTCCGGCGGCGAACAGCAGCGCGTCGCCATTGCCCGGGCC
>JBGTKE010000422.1:0-2443 GCA_041744775.1 Hyphomonas sp.
CGCCCCCCCCCCGCCGCTCGGTCCCGCCGCACCCGCGCGGCCTCTGCAAAAATCCTGTCAAACCCGGTCAGCGCGATCCGTTCCTCGCGCCGGCAGGCATCCTCCAGCCGGGCGAGCTGTGCGGCGGCAACGGGCGAGGTGGCGGGATCAGCGCCTTTCAGCACCGTCACACCAAAAAAGCGGCGCATGTGCCGCGCCACAAGGCAGGCATCGAGATCATCGCCCGCCGCGCCGAGCACGCCCAGCAAAAGGTCCGAGTCGGCCGTCTGCTGCGCCGAAAGCGGCGGCTGGCGATACGGCATGTCCACGATGCGCGCCCCGCGCCGGTCCCAGATTTTCAACCGGTCCACTTGGTCGAGCCCCGCATGGGCGCTGTCGAGGGCGTAGTCCTCCGTCGACATGTTCACCGGGTCATTCATCTCGATGAAGATGAGCGGCTCAGGCGCTGCGCCGGGCCAGGCAAAGGAGGCTTGCGCCTCGCTCCGCACAAGCGCCATCAGCCGCGAGAAAAGCCCGCGCCGGCGCTCGGTGCGGTCGACGAAAATGTAGCTCAGCGAGACGCTCGGATCGGTCCCGTCGCCCGCAAAGGCGATGAAATTCGCCGCCCCCAGCACGCGTCCGTCTGCACCGCCGGTCAGCATCACGACAAGCTCGCGGAACGGTCCATAAAGGGTTGAAAGCCGGTCATAGGCGGCGCCCTGGTTGAGGTCGAGGCAGGCCTTGAAGCCGCTCAGGTCTTCCTTCTCGTCTTCCAGGATGAAGGCGGCGTCGTAAGCCGCGAAGAAGCGGGCGAGGCGCGCGTCGTCGCTGCGGGTAAAGACGTGCAGCCAGACCCCGTCGCCGAGGTCTTCGCTGCGGTTCCGGCCTGAGAGAGCGATCAATGCCATGCGGGCCGAACACGCCGCATCACCCGCCGATCTGTCAACGGATTTCTGTGCGCGGGCGCGGCAAGACTTGAACCGCGTGGGCGCATGTGGTGTTTCGCAGACAGGCAAAGCCCGGTGGTGGACAATGTGGCGGTGGTTTCTGGTGATCGTCTTGCTGGTGCTGGCCGGGGCCGGCGCCGCGGCGGGCTGGTATTTCCTGCAGCCCAAGACGACAAAGTTTCATCCGGGCTACCCGGCCGACTGTGCGGACCTCCTGACGCCCGCAACCCGGAATGCCGTCGATTGCGTCCGCGTGCTCTACGGCACCAACCGGCAGTTCCTGCTCGACGGTCTGGAGCCCGGGCTGGCCCAGGAAGCCGACATCCGGCAGGTGCTGCCGAAGGATGCCCTGCGCCTGCAACTCGGGCGGGCGGATGTCTGGCTGCCCAAACTGATTGAAGAAGGCGGCACGCGGGACCGGGGCGAGACGCCGATGCTGGTGGGGCCGCCGCCCGAACAGGCCGAAGAGCTGGCGAAGTACGTGTTCCTGACCCGGATCACCCGGACAGGCAGCGACGCCTTCCAGGCCGAACTGGGCGCGGCGCTTGAGGAGCGCGCATCGGAGTCGGTTTTGCTGTTCGTGCACGGCTTCAACACGTCGTTTGAAGATGCGCTGATCCGCTCGGCCCAGCTATCGGTAGACCTGTCGCGGCGCGGCGTGTTCGATGTCGGCGTCCCGGCCCTGTTCAGCTGGCCGTCCGCCGCCCGGCTATCGCTTACGGACTATCGCGGGGACCAGGACCGGTCGATCTCGGCGGCGCCCTATCTGGAACAGTTTCTGGATGTCATCACCCAGAACCCGGACATCAAGCGGATCAACATCGTGGCCCATTCCATGGGTAACCGGATCCTCACGCAGGCGCTGGAGTCCTACGCCGCCGATTACCTCGCGCGGGAGCGCAGGGATGATCTCGAATTCCGCATCATCCTCGTCGCCGCCGACGTCGACCGCGACATCTTCGAAGCGACAACCGGTGTGCTCGACAATCTCGGCGCCAATATCACGATCTATACCTCGGATGCCGACCGCGCGCTGCACGTGTCTGAACTCGTCAACAGCAAGCTGAGGCTCGGCGATACCAACGGCGACAAGCCGTATATCCGCGCCAACCCCTATTATCAGACGGTCGACGCGACGGGCATCGCCACAGAGCTGTTCGGGCTCGGGCACAATTACTATTCGGACAATCCCTTCATTCTCGGCGACATCCTCTGCGCCATGGCGGAGGCCAATCCGGAACTGCGCGCGCTGGAGCGCCGCCGCTATGGCAGCGTGCCGGACGGGCTCGAATACTTCCGCGTCAATCAGGCGGTGACCCCGGCGGACAAGGACTGTTCGCTCTACCGGGATGCCTATCCGCTGACCAATGTTGAGGATGCGCCGGTCCAGCCCGAACGCGTTCGCGTCCGGTCGGCGCCGCCTCCGCGAACGGCGGAAGAGCCCGAATTGCCGCTGACGGACGAGGGCGATCCATCGGGCCTTGAAGCAATGCCGCCACCGCCGCCGCCACCGCCAC
>JBGTKE010000423.1:0-21843 GCA_041744775.1 Hyphomonas sp.
GCTGGTGTTGATGGACAGCGCCGTGCAGCGCGCGGAGCTCTCCGCACTCGAGACCGGCATGGACCTGATCTGGAAAGCGGCCGGCGCAAGCGAATCTCAGACGGTGGAGTTTGACAGCCGGGAGACCTTGCCCTGGCAGCCCTGCCATCTGCGCGTTCGTGCGGGCGTAGCAACCTGGTTGCGCCGGGGGCCGGAGATTGCGGACAGCTGGACCTTCCCCGAGGCGCCGAATGCCGGGCGGTTTGCCGCGGAGTTTGACTCCGGCAGCGGTTTCGGAGGCCGCGCCGAGACGGAAACGCCGGCCTGCGCCATGCCGCCCGGCACACTGGCACTGCGCGTCGCCGAAATCGGGCCGGATGGCCGCACCGGTCCATGGCTTTCAATCGGGCCCGGATCACCTTACCTGTAAGGGAGCAAACGATTTCGCGGCAGGGAGCCCCGGTTTGGCGCTCGATCCTTATTCCATTCTGGGCGTGTCCCGCTCGGCCTCCGAGGCCGAGATCAAGAAGGCATTTCGCGCCAAGGCGAAGACGCTGCACCCCGACCAGCATCCCGGCAACAAGGCCAAGGAAGAGGAATTCAAGCGCCTGTCGGGCGCCTTCGAGATTCTGGGCGATGCCGAGAAGCGGGCGAAGTTCGACCGCGGGGAAATTGACGGCGAAGGTAACCCCAAGGGCTTTTCCGGCGGCGGCCATCCGGGAGGCGGCGGTCGCTGGGAAAGTGGCAGCAGCCCGTTCGGCGCGCAGGGCGATCCGTTCGAGGATATCCTCTCCGGCATGTTTGGCGGCAATGCCCGCCGGCGCAATCCCGGGCCGCAGAAGGGCCGGGACATTCGCTACCGGGTCGAGATCGCGTTCGAGGATGCGGTCACCGGCGCGCGGCGCCGGATGTCGATGGCAGACGGCAGCGCGCTGGACGTGAACATCCCGGCGGGGATCATCAGCGGCCAGACCCTGCGCCTGAAGAGCCAGGGACAACCGTCTCAGTCGGGCGGCGCGCCGGGCGATGCGCTGCTCGAAGTGGACATATTGCCAAGCCCGATCTGGACGCGCGAGGGCAAGGACCTGCGCATGGCGCTCAGCGTGGACCTGCGCACGGCGGTTCTCGGCGGCACGGTCGAGGTGCGCACACCCTCGGGTCCGGTGTCGCTCAAGGTGCCGGCCGGTTCGAACACCGGCGCGCAACCGCGCCTCAAGGGCAAGGGCGTGCAGGCCGCGCCGCCCGGCGACCTCTATGTCCGTATCGAGATCGTGCTCAGCGATCCCAAGGATGAAGGCCTGAAAAAGTGGGCCGAGGGGCGATAACGGGACCGCGTCCTCCAGACTCAACAGGCATGCCAATCTGTGATAGGAGCCATCCATCGGAAGCAGAGGGCCGCGCCCGCGCGGCCTGGTGATGGGGACGCATCAGATGAAAACCACATACCTGTTCGCGGCGGTCAGCCTGACCGCGCTCGGCGGTTGCAGCACAATTCAGGGCTGGTTCAATCCGGAGCCCGCCCCGGCGCTTGTTGAGCAGACGCTCGCCGAGAGGGCTGGCGCGCCCCTGTTTGAAGGCATGGGCGATTTCCATCGGGCGATCACGACCACCAGCCCGGACGCCCAGAAATACTTCGACCAGGGCATGGTTCTGTCCTTCGGGTTCAATCATGCCGAAAGCATCCGCTCTTTCCGCGCAGCGCAGAAACTCGATCCGAGCTGCGCCATGTGTTACTGGGGCGAGGCGCTGGCGACCGGTCCGAACATCAACGTGACGAGCAAGGGCAAGGCGGTGATGTCACCGGACGACCGGGCGGCGGCATATGCTGCGATCCAGAAAGCGATCAGCCTCAAGAGCAACACCTCCGCGACCGAGGCCGGGCTGATCGACGCGCTGGCAACACGCTACAGCGCAGACTTCGAAGCGCCGCGCGAGCCGCAGGATTTCGCCTATGCCGAAGCGATGGGCGCCTATGTCAAGGCGCATCCACTCGATGACGACGCGGCGGCGATCTACGCCGAGGCGTGGATGAGCACGATGCCATGGAACTATTGGTCCGCAGACGGAGAACCGAAGGCCGAGACCGTCAAGGTGATCGACGCCCTCGAGACCATACTTGACCGTTCGCCCAATCATCCACTGGCGCTGCATCTCTATCTGCATGCGGTGGAAGCGTCGTCGGATCCCGGCCGCGCCGAGGACGAGGCCGACCGGCTGTACACACTGGTGCCGGGTTCCGGACATCTCGTGCACATGCCGGCGCATATCTTCTGGCGGGTCGGGCGATATGAGGATGCTGCGCAGGCCAACATACAGGCCGCGAAGGTGGACGAGCAGTATATCGCGCAGTGCAATGCGCAGGGTTTCTATCCCGCGCTCTATTATCCTCACAATATCCACTTCCTCTGGGCGGCGGCCAGCATGTCGGGGCAGAGCCAGCTGGCGCTCGAGACCGCCCAGAAGCTGTCCGACAACGTCCGGATCGAGCAGATCAAGCAGTTCCCGACGATCGAGTTCTTCAAGACGGTGCCGATGCTGGCGCATGTGCAGTTCGGCAAATGGAACGAGATCCTGGCGATGGACGCGCCGGCGGCCGATCTCGATTACTCCAACGCGATCTGGCACTACGCCCGGGGCGTGGCGCTAGCGCGCAGCGGGCAACCTGACCTGGCCGCGGCTGAGCAGGCCGAGCTGTCGAAGATGAAGGACACCGTCCAGATCCAGTTCATGGACACCAACGACTATCCGGCGAGCCACTTGCTCAATATTGCTGACAAACTGCTGCTCGGCGAAATGGCGAACGCTAGGGGCGAAGCGGACCAGGCTATCGCGCTATTTGGAGAGGCGGTCGAACTGCAGGATGTGCTCCCCTATACCGAGCCGCCCTTCTGGTATTATCCGACCCGGCAGTCGCTCGGCGAGGCGCTGCTGAAAGCGGAGCGCTATGCGGATGCCGAAGCGGTCTACCGGCGCGACCTTGAGCAGTATCCCCACAATGGCTGGTCGATGGCCGGCCTCGCCGTAGCGCTCGAGAAGCAGGGCAAGACTGACGAAGCGATGCAGCTGCGGCACCACTTCGAGAAGGTCTGGCAGAACGCCGACGTGGAGATTTCTGCGTCCCGGCTCTGAACGGTGCCAGTGGCTGGATTCGGAAAGGGCGCAAGCCGCTGGGGTTAACCTGCCAGCGGCGCCGAGCCGGCGCGCATCTCGACTCCTCCGGCGCGCAAGCGTAGCTTTCTGTCAGGCTCGGCCGGGGAGGGACAGATGCCAACAAGTGAACATGTCTACATTGCGGGAAATAACTGGCTTGCCGTTCTGGCAGCCGCTGCGGCGATCTATGCGATCGGTTTCCTGATCTATGGCCTGGTGTTTTCCGGACTATGGTTGCGCCTGTCAGGTTACACCAAGGAACAGTTGAAACCGCACGCCTGGAAAATGGCCATTTCGCCCGTCATGCCGATTCTCTCGGCCATCGGCCTTGCCATCCTGCTGGGCCTCGCGCGGGTGGACAATCTTTCGACCGGCGTGGTCATCGCCTTTCAGATCTGGTTCTTCATCGTACTGTCAACGCGGCTGTACTCATTCGTCTATAGCCCTGAAAAGCCGGGTCTTTTGGTGATGGATGCGATACACTTGCTGCTGGGCTACCTGGTCGCCGGTGCGATCATTGGTGGGTGGCGATAGGCGGACTGCGGCTGAACTGTGCCATTCACTTAGTGTTCAGAGCCTCGCCGTCATATGGAGCCTCATGAAACGTACCCTTGCTCTCCTCGCCGCGCTCGGCCTGATGCTTGCCCCCGGCGCCCTCGCGCAGGGCAAGGACCGGGATCGTGACCGTGACCGTGATCGCGGCAGCGAGCGCTCGGAATGGGATTTCGGCCGGTTGGCCCAGGTTCAGGACCAGGGCTGGGGCAACCAGTTCTCGCCGGGTCAGGCCCGCGACGCGGTCAAGGAAGGCCGCACGGTCCCCCTCAGCAAGATCTTCCAATCGCTGAAGCGCGAATATGGAGGCTATCAGCTGGGCGCCGAACTTTACTCGAAAGATTCCGGCGGCGCGGTTTACGAAATCGACTGGCTGACCGATGATGGCCGCAAGGTTCATGTTACGGTGGACGCGCAAACCGGTGCGATCATCGGACGGCGCGGCGGCTGAAAAACGCCAACAAATGATAAAAAGGCGATACTGAATGAGAATACTTGTCGTCGAAGATGATGCAGATCTGCGCCGCCAGCTGGCGGATGCGCTGTCGCAGGCGGGCTATGCTGTAGACCTCGCGGCGGACGGCGAAGATGGCCAGTTCCTCGGCGAGACCGAACCCTATGATGCGGCCATCCTTGATCTCGGCCTGCCGAAGATCGATGGCGTCAGCGTGCTGAAGAGCTGGCGCAAGGAAGGCAAGGCTTTCCCGGTGCTGATTCTGACCGCCCGCGACCAGTGGAGCGAGAAGGTGGCCGGCTTCGATGCGGGCGCTGACGATTACCTGACCAAACCCTTCATCACCGAAGAATTGCTGGCCCGCCTGCGCGCGCTTTTGCGGCGTGCGACCGGCCATTCGGCGGCGACGCTGGAGTGCGGCAAGCTGATGGTCGACACACGCGCCGCGCGGGCCACGGTCAATGGCGAACCGATCAAGCTGACGGCGCACGAGTACCGCGTGCTCTCCTACCTGATGCACCATCAGGGCCGCGTCGTGCCGCGCACCGAGCTGGTCGAACATATCTACGATCAGGATTTCGACCGCGACTCTAACACGATCGAGGTCTTCATCGGCCGCCTCCGCCGCAAGATCGGGCAGGACCGGATCCAGACCGAGCGCGGCCTCGGCTACCGGCTGATCGTGCCGGACGAAGAGGCCCGCGTTGCGGGCTGACGCGAATAAAGGCTAAACCGCCTCCATGAGCGAGGCTGCCGACACAACCCACAAGAGCCTGATTGACCGCTGGTCCAGCGTTTCGCTGGCGCGCCGTATCACCATTGCCGCCGCCATCTGGGGCCTGTTCGTGCTGATCGGTGGGGCGGTGGCGCTGTCGGCGGTCTACCGCGCGCAGACGCTGGCGCTGCTTGAACGCGACCTTCAGGAAACCCTGGTGACCCTGTCGCGCGAACTGATCCGCGAGGATGCCTTTCTGACCGATGGCCGGATCACCGACACCGACCGGGACTTCTTCCCGAGCGATGTCAGGTTCCAGACCCAGTATTCCGGTCAGTACTGGGCGGTCGTCGGGATCAATGCGGATGGCACCATCGCGGGGGATTTTCGCTCCAAGAGCCTGTGGGACGAGGACGTGCCGATCACGCGGGATCTGATCGCGCGCGCGGTCGAGGCGCCGGGCATCACCCAGTTCGGGAATTATACAGGACCTGCGGACCAGCGTTCGCGTGTGGCGGCGCAGGCGATCTTGATCGAGAACCGTGCGACGCCGCTGATCCTGGTTGCGGCCGCAGATCGCTCGCCCAATGATGCTTCGGCGACGGAGTTCCGCAATCTGTTACTGGGCACGATGATCGCGCTGTTCGGCGGCGTCTTTGCGGCGATGCTTCTCGGCATCCGATATTCCCTGAATCCGCTGTCACGCCTGCAGGCGGACATTGCAAGGGTGCGCGAAGGCGAGGCGCAGAAACTGGGCGGGGATTATCCTTCAGAGGTTCGTCCGCTCACGGAGGAACTCAACAAACTAATCGAACACAACCGGGAAGTCGTCGAACGCGCGCGCACGCATGTCGGCAATCTGGCGCATGCGCTGAAGACGCCGCTGGCCGTGCTCAAGAACGAAGCGGCCGGACAGACGCAGCTGGATGATGTGGTGCGCCGGCAGGCCGCCGCGATGCAGACCAATGTCGAACACTACCTGAAGCGCGCCCGGATGGCGGCGCGGGCCGAAACCATCGGTGCGCGGACGGACGTTCGACCGGTGATCGACGGCCTCGCCCGCCTCCTGAATCGCCTGTTCGACGCAAGGGGTATCGAAGTCACGGTCGAGGGCAGCACGTCTGCCATCTTCCGTGGCGAGCAGCAGGATTTCGAGGAAATGGCCGGAAACCTGATGGAGAACGCCTGCAAATGGGCGGCGACTGAAGTGAAGGTCGTGATCGCCGACACCCCGCAAGGGCTGACGATCGAGGTTCAGGATGATGGACAAGGGCTCAGCGCCGAAGAGCGCGAAGCGGCGATGAAGCGCGGTGTGCGCCTCGATGAAACGACGCCCGGCACCGGTCTGGGTCTGTCGATTGTCAAGGAGCTCGCCGAACTGCACAAGGGCCAGCTTGAACTCGGCGTGGCTGCATCGGGCGGCCTCAGCGCTACACTTCGGTTTCCGCGCCCATGACGTTCCTGTCGCTCTCCCGCACCAGCTGGCTGATCCTCGGGGTCTGCCTGGCGGTCGGGGTGGCGGGGTATATGTATGTCGGCAAGCCTGGCTTCGGCGACCAGCCGATGGGCCTGCGCCAGGCGGCGCTGGCAGAGAAGGTGGCGACCGATCCGCAATCCCTGTCGCCGGCCGAACTGCTGTCGCGCCTCGAACAGGCAGTCAAGGATCAGCCCGCCGCGCCGGAGCCGCACTTCTTCATCGGCGAGATGCTGCGCGCGCAGGGCCGGCCTGAGGATGCGCTGCGGGCGTACCAGTCCGCGCTGCGGCGCAACGGAGACTATGTCCCGGCGCTCGTCGCGCTGTCGGATGTACTGGTGGAACTAAGCGACGGCGCCATCAGCGCCGATGCAACGCGTCTCTATGCACGCGCCTACCAGCTGGACGAAACGCAGGTGCGCGCCGGCATGTTCGCCGCCATGGGCGCCGCGCAAGCGGGCGATCAGGCGAAGGCCGAACAGGCAATGCGCTACATCTACGCGCGCCTGCCCGAGGACGATCCGCGCCGTGAGCGATTCCGGGCGATGATCGAGGCGATTGGCGAGCAGGGCGAGGCCGCCGCGCCGCAATAGCCCGCCGCATTGCCGCACTCCCCAAACCGGGCGGTGCGCCCTATACCCTCCTGCATGCGAGCCCGTACCCGACGCCTCTATACCTTTGGAATTGCCGCCGTCCTGGTGCTGGCGGCCGCCGTTCTGACTTTTTTCGCCCTGCGCGAGAATGCGAACCTGTTCTACACGCCGGAAGTGCTGGCGGACAAAGGCCTGCCTCAACCGGGCCGGGAAGTGAAAGTCGGGGGCTGGGTCGAGCCCGGCACGCTGACCTATGCGGATGGCGGCGCGACCATGCAATTCACCGTCATCGACAACAGCCCGAGCACGATCACGGTGCGCTTCACGGGCGTTGCGCCGGACCTGTTCCGCGAAGGACAAGGCGTGGTGGCCACCGGGACGTTCGACGAGGCCGGTACATTCACGGCGAAGCAGCTGCTCGCCAAGCATGACGAGAATTACCAGCCCCGCGAGTTAAAACCGCTTGAGGCGGGCGGATGATCGAAGCCGGCCATTTCGCGGCCTTCCTCGCGCTTGCCTTGTCCCTGGCGCAGGGGGTACTCGGCCTGCGCGGTGAACGCCGGACGGCGGGCCTGATCGCGGTGGCGGCGTTCGGCCTGATGGCGCTCTCGTTTCTCACGATCGTCAACGCGTTCGTGACCTCGGACTTTTCCGTCGCGCTCGTCGCCAACAATTCCCACACACTGAAACCGATGGTCTACAAGATCGCCGGCGCCTGGGGAAACCATGAGGGCTCGATGGCGATGTGGTGCCTCGTGACGCTAGGCTTCGGCGCGGCCGCTGCTGCGATGATGCGCACGGGGCGCGAACTGTTCGAGGCGCGCGCGCTGGGTGTGCAAGGCCTGCTGGCCACCGGAGCGCTCGCCTATCTCCTGTTTGCCTCGTCACCCTATCTCCGGCTCGACCCCGCGCCGTTCCAGGGCGCCGGACTCAACCCGCTACTGCAGGACCCTGCGCTGGCGATCCACCCGCCGATGCTCTACCTCGGTTATGTCGGCTATTCCTTCGTCTTCGCGCTTGCCGCTGCCGGGTTGATGGAAGGCCGCATCGACCGCGTGTGGGCGAAGGAGGCGCGCGTCTGGTCACTCGCCGCGTTTGCGCCCCTGACCTTCGGCATCGCGCTCGGCTCCTACTGGGCCTATTACGAACTCGGCTGGGGCGGCTGGTGGTTCTGGGACCCGGTCGAGAACGCCTCGTTGATGCCCTGGCTGATCGGCGCGGCTTTCCTGCACTCGGTCGTCGTCACCGAAAAGCGGGAGGGCTTTGCCGCCTGGACGGCGCTGCTCGCGGTACTCGCCTTCCTGTTCTCGATCCTCGGCGCCTTCCTCGTGCGCTCGGGCGTGCTGACCTCCGTGCATGCCTTCGCGGTCGACCCGGAACGCGGCACGCTTCTGCTGATCGGATTGCTTGCCTATGGCGGCTTCGCGCTCGGCCTTTTTGCCTTGCGCGCGCCGAAGCTGGAGGGCGGCAAGGCCTGGACGCTGCTCAGCCGCGAAGGCGCGCTGATGGCCAACAATGTCGTGCTGATCGTGGCGGCGCTGACTGTGCTGCTTGGCACGCTGTTCCCGCTGATCGCGGAAGCCTTCGGACGCACAATTTCCGTCGGCGAACCCTATTTCAATCTCACCTTCGTACCGATCCTCGCTCTGATCCTGATTCTTCTTCCGATCGTGCAGGCCTCGGCCTGGGGCAAGGCGGATGTAACAGGGTGGCTACGCTGGGCAGCGGGCGGGGCGGGGCTCGTTTTGCTGTTCGTTCTGCTGGGCGTTGGCCCGCTCGACATTCCGGTGGGCGCCGCGTTCGGCCTCGCGGTTGGCGTCTGGCTGGTTGGCGGCGCGTTGTGGGAACTCAAACGCCGGGCGGTTACGCCGGGCCGCGTGTTCAAGCTGCCGCGCCGCGTCTGGTCAATGACGCTCGCGCATGTTGGCCTCGGATTGTTCGTGATCGGAGCAGTGGTCGAAACTACCGGCCGCTATGAGGCGACGCTCGCGCTGCCGGAAGGCGGCTCCGGCGAGGTGGCCGGCTGGTCGATCACGCTGGACGAGGTGCGCTCGATCGAAGGGCCGAACTGGTATGCTGACCGCGCGGTGCTGACCGCGCGCCGCGACAACCAGACGGCGACGCTGACGCCGATGAAACGCTTCTATCCGGCCGCGGCCATGCCGACGACCGAAACCGCCATCCACAAGACCGGCACGGGCGATCTCTATGCGGCCCTCGGCGACGCGCGCGAAGTGGACGGCGAATCCCGGTGGGTGTTCCGCATCTACTTCAATCCGCTGGTCGATGTGCTCTATCTGGGCGTTCTACTGATCGGTCTGGCCGGCCTGCTGGGGCTCTGGCCGTCCAGACGGATCGCTAAGCCCGCGGAAGCCTGAGCGTCGCGCGCAGGCCGGGGCAGTCCTGCGGCCCGTTTCCGTCCGCCAGCACGAGTTGGCCGCCATGCAGGTCGGCGACCGATTGGACGAGTGAAAGCCCGAGGCCGGAGCCCGGCTGCGTGCGCGCCGAATCGAGCCGGTGGAAACGCTCGACCACCTTTGACCGCTCGAATTCCGGGATGCCGGGACCGGTATCGATCACGGTGAGGTCGATCATCGTCTCCGGCCCGCGCGTGACGCTGAGCGAGATCGAGCCGCCCTGTGGCGTATACTTGATGGCATTGTCGATCAGGTTCGAGATGGCCTGGCCGATGAGTTCTCGGTCGCCCAGAACCAGCTGGTTGCGGGTGATCTGACTGCGGAAACTGAGGCCGGCCTCCTCGCAGGCGGGATCGAACAGTTCGGCAAGTTCCTCGGCCACCTCGCTAAGGTCCATCCGGACGCGCAGTCCCTCCGTACCCGCATCAAGCCGTGCGAGTCGGAGGATTGCGTTGAATGTGTCGAGTACGCGGTCCACTTCCTCGACCGTTTCGCCGAGCGTGGTGCTGGCGTCTTCTTCTGTCATCGGCTTTGCGAGGGCGATCTCGAGACGGTTACGCAGGCGCGTCAGCGGCGAGCGCAGGTCATGGGCAATGGCATTGCCGGTATTCTGCGAGGCTTCGACGAGCTTTCCGATCTGATCGAGCATGGCATTTATGCGCTGGGCGAGGCGGTCGAATTCGTCGCCCGTACCCCGCACTGGAACGCGCCGGCTGAGTTCGCCGCCAATCACGGCTTCCGCCGTCTTGGCGAGTTCCTCCGCGCGCCGGGCCGCGCCGCGCGTGATCAGGACGCCGCCAAACAGGGAGAGAATGAGCGCCACCGGTGCGGCCACAAGGATGGCGCTCTGGATCCGGTCAACGATGACGGTCTGCTGCGCCGTGTCGAAGGCAACCATCAGCGCGCCGCCATTGTCACGCAGGCGGACAATGCGTCCGGCAGCCGGGCGCAGGACTTTCGAGCCATCGGACTGGGGGAGTTCAAAGTCGAAATAGACCGTCTTCATGCCGGATTCCGGCGGATCATCCGGCAGGCGGGGAAAGTGCCCGGCAATCTTCCGGGCGGATGTGTCTTCGAGATAATAGTAGAAGGGCGACCCGGAGAGCGTCATCCGTTCGAACACGGACTGGCTGAGACGCTCCATGCCGCCGGTATAGTAGGCGTTTGCGAGCTGTTCGAACTCGACCGTGATGCGCCGTTCGGACTCGATGCGGATATAGTAGACCGTCGAATAATAGAGGTAGACGAGCAGGGCGCCGGAGAAGGCGGCGATCATCAGGCTGTAGAGCAGGGCGAGCTTGAACGTGGTGGTACGCACGAAGACGGGCATCGCCTTGCGCAGCCGTTCCGGGATCGGGAGCCGGATATCATCCGGTAATTGCGGCAGCCACCCGGCGATACTCGCAGGCAATTTGGCCAGTTGCTGATAGGTCAGCCAGGCCGGCCATTCGGAAGGCAGCTTCATGGGCGCCTAGGTGCCAGCCCCCACCAGCCCCGTCTAGCCCTGCAAGCGGTAACCGGCGCCCCTCACGGTTTGCAGCAGTGGCTCCGGGAAGTCCTTGTCGATCTTCGCGCGCAGGCGCGAAACGTGCACGTCGATGACGTTGGTCTGGGGGTCGAAATTGTAGTCCCAGACCTTTTCGAGCAGCATGGTGCGGGTCACGACCTGTCCGGCATGGCGCATCAGGTATTCCAGCAGGCGAAATTCGCGTGGCTGGAGATCAATCTTCTTGCCGGAACGGGTGACCTTGCGGGTCAGCAGGTTCATTTCGAGATCGCCTGCCTTCAGGGTGGTGACCTGCGGTTCGCTGGTGGTGCGGCGGCCCAGCGCCTCGACGCGGGCGGCCAGTTCGGCGGGAATGAACGGCTTACCGAGATAGTCCTCAGCGCCGGCCTTCAGGCCCTGCACCTTGTTCTGGACGTCGCCAAGCGCCGAGAGGAAGAGGGCCGGCGTCGTGCCACCCGCATCGCGGAACTCCTTGATCAGCGTCAGGCCGTCCTTTTCGGGCAGCATCCGGTCAATCACCAGCGCATCGAAATCCGTTGCGCGGGCCCGCGCGAGCCCGGCGGCGCCGTCGCGGGCGCATTCGACATCGTGGCCGGCATCCTCGAGAACCTTCTCGATGAAGTTTGCCATTTCGTTGTCATCCTCGATCACGAGGACCTTGAGGGAACGATGGTGAAGTGTATCCGCCATCCTGGGCTCCATAAACGCTGGGGTTACTTGGGAAGATCGATAGTGCGGTAGTTCGTGATCTGACCAACCCGAAGTGCGAGCAGCACTTTCGACCGGTTGGCAGCGCGGGCTTCGGCGACGGCGCGCTCGAACGCATCCACGGTCGGCACGGGCCGCCCGTTGGCTTCGAGCACGATGATACCAGGTTCGAAGCCTGCCTTTTCGAAGATGCCGTCCTTCACGATTTCCGTGACGGCGAGACCCGTGTCGCCGACCCGCAATCCGAGCGCCGTGCGGGTCGCATCGTCCATCGGGGTCAGGCGCACGCCGAACTCAGGCAGCAGCTTGCCGGGTACGACCGAGGGCGCCCCCGACTCGGGTTGGGTGCCGCGTCCGCCGGATGCCGGGTTGACGGCGTTCGGGTCAGCCGGGCGTTCGCCTACGGTGACGTTGATCGTCTGGGCCTTGCCGTCGCGCAGGATGTCGAACTTGTTCTGCGTGTTGGCAATCAGCTTGGCGACGAGACGGGTCGTCGAGGTCGAGTCGGTGACTTTCTGGCCGTTGACCGAAAGAATGATGTCGTTGCGCTTGAGGCCGGCGCGCTCGGCCGGGCTGCCGGACGTGACATCCGCAATCAGCGCGCCCTTGACGTCTTCGATCCCGAGGGCTTCGGCAAACTCGGGTGTCAGGTCGCCGATCTGGACGCCCAGCCAGCCGCGCGAGACCCGGCCGGTCTGGATCAGGATGTCGGTGACTTCTTTCGCGAGTTCGGCCGGAATGGCGAAGCCGATGCCGACCGAGCCGCCGGTCGGCGACAGGATCTGCGAGTTCACGCCGATCACGTTGCCTTTGAGGTCGAAGGTCGGGCCGCCGGAATTGCCCCGGTTGATCGGGGCGTCGATCTGCAGGAAGTCAGTATAGGGGCTGCTGGCGCCGAGCTCGCGTCCGCCCGCCGACAGGATGCCCGCGGTCGCCGTGCCGCCGAGACCGAAGGGATTGCCAAGCGCGACGACCCAGTCGCCCTTGCGGACATCCTTGGACGAACCGAATTTAACGTATGGATAGGGGCCCGGTTGCTTGACGCGGACGACGGCGAGGTCGGTCAGCGGATCGGTGCCGACGAGTTCAGCGTCGAGCTCACGCCCGTCGCTCATCACGATCTGGATCTGGGTCGCCCGGTCGATGACGTGGTTGTTGGTGACCACGAGGCCGTCCTGGGAAATGAAGAAGCCGGAGCCGAGCGAGCGCGCTTCGCGGGTCCGCGGGCTCTGCTGTTCCTGCTGCTCGCGGCGCTGCTGGAAGAAATCCTCAAGGCCCGGCATCCCACGGAACTGTTCGAAGAACTGGTCCATGTCGCCAAGATTGTTCAGGTCCTGCGTTGAGACGACGTTGACCGACACGACGGCCGGTTCAACCTTCTCGATCAGGTCGGCAAAGCTGAGCGGCGCGCCGGGCGGGGCCTGGATGGCGATCGGCTGAGCGCCGGCTTCGGGGGCAAGCAGTTTTGGAACGGCGATGGCGGATCCCATGATCGCCGCGCCAAACACGGCCGCCAGCATCGCCTGGGCCGAAACTCCAAATTTGCTCATCAAGCGCTCCAAAGAACTGATTCTGCCGCCGTTTCCGGCAGCTGGGACAAACATAAACATGACACAGGTAATGTGGTCATTAAAAGACAGTTAGGTGATTTCGGCAGGATTTGAACACGTCAACGCCCTTCTGGACGGCCGGAATCAGACGTCTTCTGCCTCGATCTCGGGCGCTTTCGAGCCCGCTTTCCGGGCGAGGAAGAGACCGGTGGCCACCCCCGTAGCCAGCAGCGCAAAGGGCAGCCCCCAGAGCAGCCAGTCCGACGCGTTCCGGGCCGGCGGGCGGAACAGCACGAAGTCGCCATACCGGCTGACGAACCATTCGCGCACCTCGGAATCCGTGGCGCCCTCGTTGACCATGTCCCGGATGCGCACGCGCATGTCTTCGGCGATCGCCGCCGAGGACTGGGACACGGGCTCGTTCTCGCAGGCGACGCAGCGGATTTCGCGCATCAGGTTCTGGGCGCGCGCTTCGGCAGCCGGATCGGCTAACGGGGTTTCGGCCAGCAGGGCGATGAAAGCGGCAGCAAGCAGGGTTTTCATGCCTGCCAGATAGCAAATTCCGCAGACGCCCGAAACCGGCCTTGGCGCCTCAGTCCGTTTCCTGCGGCTCGGACTGCAGCGAAGCCTCCAGCAGGGCGAGCAGCCGGGCTTCGGCGTCCTGAACGACGCCGTCAGCGGCCGCGATGCGCCGAAGCACCGTCTTCAGGTTCTCGATCCCGGTTTCGGTGAGCAACTTGTTCGCAAACGACACCATCTTGTCGAGCGACGGGATCTGGTCCGGCGCCCGGCAGCGTTCGCGGAAAGCTTCGCGGTCGAAATTGCCAAAGAGTTCGAGGGCGCGGGTTTCCGCTTCGAGGATTTCCCGGTCATCGACGCTGCCATCGATGGTCACCATCAGCGCGAGGAAGTCGATCAGAAGGACGAGGAAAACGTCATCGACGGAGCGCTCGGCGTCGTCTTCGGTCGGCCAGAGCTCCGCATAGAGATGGTATTGCAGCGCCGTCAGATCTTCCTCGAGGGCCGCCATGTTGTCGAGCCCGGCGGTCACCTTGGGTGCATCGAAGAAGCGGTGAAGCAGCACATCCTCGGAGCAGATCTCGCCGAGGCTGAGGCCAAAGGCTTCGATCCGGTCCTCCGTCGGCGGATGGGTATCGACGGGATGGGGTACGCAGTCGCCCAGCGCAAACTGGAGCAAGGGGGCGATCCGGGCGCAGTCGACATCGAGGCGTACGCTTTCGGAAAAGTTGCGCACGACGTTGCGGGAAAAGCGGCCCTTCATGCCGCGCTCCACCAGGGTTTGCATCTGCTCGTTCCAGATCGATCCGAGCAGGGAGGATTTCAGCAGCGAATAAGCAATGTCCTCCGGGGATGAAACCTTTGCGCCATGCTGGTCGGCGCGGTGTTCCCGCGCCCGACCGATCCGCCGCTCGACGATTGAAAAGGCATAGATGAGATCATCGATCAGCAGCTTGGCCGGCATCGAAAGGAAGCGCGTGACCGGCCGGTCCTTGGCCGCGAAGACGTCGCTCGCCTTGGAAAGGCCCATGTACACGGGCGCGAAGCGCATGGAATAGTTCGTGTCGCCGCCGGAGAAGTGGCCCAGCTCGTGCCCGATCACGGCTTTCAGTTCGCCTTCGGTAAAGTGGCTCATCAGAGGTAGCGAGAGATACAGGGTCTGCCCCTTGAGGGGTGCCTTGCCATAGGGCGTGAAGACGGGCGCGGTCGTAGCGAAGAAGGTCGGCTGCAGCCCTATCACCACATTGTCCGGCATCTTGGCGCTCAGCTTCTTGGCGATGTCGCGCACGACAAGGCCGAGGCGCGGATACTCGTAGAAGGTCACCGGGCGCGCCGCGATGTATGTCTTGGGCCGCGTGAAGAACACCGCGAGGCCGCGCAGGATGGCATAGGCGGCGCCGAGCAGGACCGCCCCGATGGCAACCAGCAGGAGATCGCTCTCGATGGCGAACCAGTATTGCAGTGTCAAGTATGACGCGGCGCCGAAGATGCCGGCGTGAACCAGTGAAACTATGCCAACGACGATGGTGATCAGCACCGCATAGGGCCAGAAGCCGAGCGACAGGATGCTGCGATGCGTGCCCAGCAGCGTCGCCACCAGACGCGACAAAGGCACGATCCCAAAGGACAGGATCAGCACGCCGGCCGAGGCGATCGCCATCCATCCGAACGGGGTCGCACTGGCGCACGCTTCGCCGCCCGGAAGGCCCAGGATACCCAATGCGCAGGTGGTCAGCCCGGCGCTGGCCGGGCCCAGACCGTCCGCGCTGAGCGGCGCGTCACCCCAGAACCTTGCAAGCGCCACACCGAGCCCGACCAATGGGATGACGGTCAGCACCGCAATCAGACGAAGTATCCGCAGCATGACCTGTCCCCCTGACTGGCGTCCCGCACCGGCGAACGAACTGCTGATTTGAGGCCGTGTCAACGCTCCCGGCGGTTCGGATGGTGCGCAAGCGTTGAGCGGCTCGGGATTTGTCCCGCGCGGCGGCGTCGGCTAAGCGTCAGGGATGCTGGATATCCGCCCCATCGCCCCTGATTCCGAAGCGGCCCTTACGGCGGCCGAGCCGCATGCACCCTATCTCCGCCGCCTGCGGGAACGCGGCGTGGGCACGCGCTTTCCGGACGCGCTGTCCGCCGTGAGGAACCTGCCCGCAGAGACACCCATTGCCGAGACCATGTCAGCGCTACGGGCTGCCAAGCTGGCCGCCCACCTGTCGCTTGCGGGAGATGATCTGTCGGGCCCGCGCGAGGTGATGGACGTGACGCATGGCCTGACCGGGTTTGCGGTCGAGAGTCTGGAGGCGGCGTTCCGTGTGGCTCTGGCGAGCCGCGGCCTGAAGGGCGACGGCCTGTTTGCCATCGCGCTCGGCAAGATGGGCGCTTTCGAGCTCAACTATTCGAGCGATATCGACATTGCGGCCTTCTACGAGCGCGACCGTTTCGACGGCGGCGACCGCGATCCCGGTGAAGCAGCGCAGCGGGTTGTGCGCGATGTCGTGCGGATCATGGATGAGGTCACGGCGGGCGGTTATGTGTTCCGCACCGACCTGCGCCTGCGTCCGGACCCGAGCTCGACGCCGGTTGCCGTCTCCACCGAGATGGCTGAACTCTACTCCGAGAGCGTCGGCCAGAACTGGGAACGGATGGTCTGGATCAAGGGCCGCCCCGCCGCGGGTGACCGCGCGGCGGCCACGAAGTTCCTGACGCACCTGGAGCCCTTTGTCTGGCGCCGTAACCTCGACTATTGGGCGATCGGCGACATCCAGGCGATCAAGCGGATGATCAACACGAAGGTCGGTGCGAACGATTTCGATGCACGCTCGCCGGATGTGAAACTTGCACCGGGTGGCATCCGGGAGATCGAGTTCTTCGTGCAGACCCAGCAGCTGATCCTTGGTGGGCGGGATATCGCGCTGCGCGACAACACCACCCTGGGCGCGCTGGCTGCGCTGCAGGCCGCCGGGGTGGTCTCGGCGGCAACCGCGACGACACTCACTGATGCCTACAAGGCGCTGCGCAATGTCGAGCACCGCATCCAGATGCGCCATGACGAGCAGACGCATACGGTGCCCGCCGACGAGGGCGAGCGCGAGAGCCTCGCCTATCTCTGCGGCTATGGCGCGCTCGCGGACTTTGACCGCGACCTGCTCGAGACGCGCCGCCAGGTCCAGGCGGCGTATGACGCGCTGTTCGCGCAGGAGAACCGCGCGGCTGAAACGCATGGGCTGGGCAACCTCGTCTTCACCGGCGTGGATGATGATCCGGGTACGGTGAAAACGCTCTCGGGGCTCGGCTTCTCCGATCCGTCCTCAGCGATCGACACGATCCGCAACTGGCACCGGGGCCGCGTGCCCGCGACGCGGACGCCGCGGGGGCGGGAACTTCTGACGGCGATCCTGCCCGGCATGCTGCAGGCAATGGGCGCGACAGGCGAACCGGATCAAGCCTTCCTCTGGTACTCGCGTTTCTTCGAAGGCCTGACATCCGGCGTGCAGACATTGTCGATGTTGCTGGCGCGCCCGGACCTTCTGTCAGATCTGATCGCGACGCTCGCCCTCGCGCCGCGCCTTGCCCGCATCCTCGCGCGGCGGCCGGACCTGCTGGAGGCACTGGTCTCCAATGCCATCCCTAGGGCGCCTGACGTTTCGCCCGGGGTATCTTTCGACGCCGCGCTGGACAACTGGCGGCGGTATCACCGCGAGCAGAGTTTCCTGACGGGACACCGCCTGTTGCACGGCCTGATCGCTTCGGACGAAGCCGCGGAAGTCTGGACGCGCCTCGCGGATGATACGATCCGCTACATGGCAGGGGTTGGCGAGCTTGAAACGACCCGCCGCTATGGGGAAGTGCCTGGCCGCTGGGCGGTGTTCGGCATGGGAAAGCTCGGCGGCGAGGAAATGACGGCGGGTTCGGATCTCGACCTGATCGTGATTTACGATTCTGGTTCGGACAATGCCCAGACCTGGTTCACCCGTCTGACGCAGCGCCTGATCACCGGCCTCACTGCACCCACGGCGGAAGGGGAGCTTTACGAAGTCGACATGCGCCTGCGTCCGTCGGGACGCGCCGGTCCGGTCGCCGTAAAACTTGACGCCTTCCGCCACTACCAGAACGACGAGGCCTGGACCTGGGAGCACATGGCGCTGACCCGATTGCGGTTCATCTGCGGGGATGAAACGCTCGGGCAGACGGTGCACCAGATCGCGGCCGATGCGATCTGCGCGCGCGCGCGCAGCCTGCGCCGCAAGCAGATCCCCGTGGATGTGTCCGAGATGCGTCAAACGCTGTACCGCGAAAAGGCCGGGAACGGATTATGGGACCTGAAGATGGCAGAGGGCGGCCTCATCGACATCGAGTTCATGGCGCAGCAGGAAATGCTGCTCCGCGCCCGGCCGGATCTCGTGCGGCCGAATACCGGTATGTCCCTCTCCGGCCTCGCCGATGCGGACGGCGAGGACAGCGAAGACTGGTGCTTCCTGCGCGCGGCGCTCAATCTGCTATCCGCCATGCAGCAATTGCAGCGCCTCGCGTTGGGCAGGGGTGGCGTGGATGTGGTGATGCTGGAAGGCCTGAAGGCTCGCCTGTGCCGGGCAGCGGGCGAAGCTGACTTCGAGGGGCTGGAAGCCCGCCTGGCCCGCGTGAAAGCCCGTGTTCATGCGCTCGCTGCCCAAAAACTGCACCTTCCCGCGACGGATTCCTGACAGCCCCCCGTTACATCAACGCTGGGATCAATAAGGAGATCATTCATGAAGAAATTCACGCTCGCAGCGGCCTCGGCGCTGACACTCGCGCTGGCCGTACCGATGGTTGCTCACGCTGGCGGCCACAATGGCGGTGGCAAGCTTTTCGAGATGCTCGATACCGATGGCGACGGCGCGGTGACCCGCGCTGAAGCGGAAGCCGCCGCAGCCGCCTCCTTCGTCAAGCTTGATGCCGATGCTGACGGCTTCCTGACGCAAGCCGAACTGAAAGCCGGCCACGAAGCCCGCCGCGCCGAAATGAAAGCCAGGTGGGCCGAGAAACGCGAAGCCAAGGAGCCGCGTGCACCGAGAGCCGACGCGGATCCGGCAAAAGCCGAAGCCTGGAAGGCCAAGAAGGAAGAGCGTATGGCGATGATGAAAACAAAGTCTGCCGAACGCTTTGCCGCTGTCGATACGAACAGTGACGGTGTCTGGAGCCAGACTGAATATACCGCGCACCGCCTCGAACATTTCGGCAAGCTCGACACGGACGGTGATGGCAGCATCTCGGCCGCTGAGCGCGACGCCGCGAAAGCCAGCATGAAGGAGCGCCGCAGCAAATGGCGGGACAAGCCGGCCGAGCAATAAGCACAACCGGACCGGACCGGAGCCGGGCAGAGAGGATTGCGCCCCCCCTGCAATTGTTTCTCGGGCTTCCGGTCCGGAATCGGCTAGACGCTACCGCGTGGCTTTCACGTCTGACCTTGACCAGATCACACGTGCCGCAGCGGGCGATCCGGCTGCGGTACGTGCCCTCGTCAACCGGTACAGTCCCGGCGTCCTCAGTCTCGCGACACGAATGCTCGCGGACCGCTCGGAGGCCGAAGACGTGACACAGGAAACCTTCCTTCGCGCCTGGAAAGCGCTGCCCGGCTGGGAGCCGCGCGCGAAATTCTCGACCTGGCTGCACCGGGTCGCGCTGAACCTCTGCTACGACCGGCTGCGCAAGCGCAAGGAATCGCTGCCGGGGGACCTGCCCGACCATGCCGATACGCGCCTGGCCCCGCACGACGCACTCGACCAGGTCCAACGTGTCACCGCCATCGAAGTCGCCATCGGCGCGCTTCCTGAACGCCAGAGCGCCGCCTTGACGCTGTGCGCCTTGCAGGGACACTCACAGGCCGAGGCGGCCGAGATCCTCGAGGTCAGCGTCGAAGCCCTCGAAAGCCTGCTCGCCCGCGCGCGGCGGACTTTGCGCGCACAACTGCTGGAAGGGAGAACCAGCTCATGACCGAAGACCGGCTGATTGAACTCATCGAAGCTTGGGGCGCCGATCCGTCGGCATTTCCGGAGGCTGAACGCGCCGGCGCGAAAGCACTGCTCGCCGCGCAGCCTGAGCGCTTTGCCCACGCACTCGGCGAAGCGCGCGCGCTGGACGCCGCCTTCGCCTGCATGCCGGACATTGTTCCGTCGCCGGCGCTCACCGAAGCGCTGATCACCTCCGCGCCGAAACCAAAGGCCGCTGCCGGCGGTTTCCGCCTGCCGAAATTCGCGCCCTGGGCGCCGGCGAGCGGGTTTGCTGCCCTCGCGGCTGGTCTCTTCATGGGCGTCATGATGGCACCGGTGGCGAGCGCGTCCAGCTATACGGATGAAGTAGAAACCGTGCTCGAACAGGCGTTGGGCTATGACCTTGCAGCGCTTACTGAGGAACTTGTTCAATGAGCGAACCACAGGTCCGGCGCTTTCCCTTCTGGCTGACAGTGTCTGTGCTGATCAACCTGGTGCTCGTCGGGCTGTTGGCCGGCGTATTTCTGAATGCGCCCGCGAAGCCGGACCACGGCCGCGGCGGTCACGGTGACCGGCCAGGCTCGGAACTCAGCCGTGAGGAGCGCGAAGGCGTGCGCAAGTTGATGCGGGCAAGTTTCGAATCCGGCCGCGAAGCAATGGACGTGCGCCGCGAGGCCGAACGCAACCTCGCCGACGCGCTGCGGGCTGACCCCTATGATGAAGCCGCTGTCCGCACCGCGCTGGCATCTCTGCGCGAAGCCGATCGCATCGCCCGCGACATTATCGCCGATCGCATGTTCGACGGGCTCGACGAACTGAATTCCAATCAGCGCGCACTGGTCGCGAGGATCATGGCCGGGAACATGGAGAAGCGCGGCAAGACCCGCGAGCGGCTGGAGAAATTCCGCGAGCGGCGTGAAAGTGAACCGGAAGCCGGCGAGCCCTAATCCTTAGACTTGTGCGAAAGGCGTCCCGCGTTGGCTTCCCAGTTTTGTCCATCGAAGGGCGTCACCGTCACGTCCAGCGCCGTCCACTCATCCAGGCAACGCCAGGTGACGGCAAAGCCGTCCGGATTCGACCGCGGGACGTAGAAGCTCTTGATTCCGCAGGTCTTGCAGAACAGGTGCCGGGCCCGGCGCGTGTTGAACGTATACTCCGCCAGATTGTCCGCCCCCTGAACAAGCCGGAACCGGCTGGACGGCACGATGACGTGAATGTTGCCGCTCATCGAGCACATCGAGCAGTTGCAGTCTTCCACTTCGAAAGCCTGCGGCAGTTCCGCTTCGAACCGGACCGCGCCGCAATGGCAACCGCCCGCCTGCCAGGTCCGCTTTTCCACGATTACCCCACCCATTCCGGCGGCCTGCGATGGGCCCAAGGCACGGCGCGTTCCAATTGCCCGGCGAGCGCCAGAAGTAGTCCTTCCTGGCCATAGCGGGCGCCGAACATCATGCCGATCGGCAGGCCGCCCGGCGCTGTGGCTGTCGGCGCCGTCCAGTGCAGCGGCACCGACATGGCCGGCGCGCCCGTTTGGTTGAACACCGCGCAATGTGGCGCAAATCCGGCAATCGCTTCGCCCATCTTCTGCGGGTCGGCCGTCAACGCCATCGTGCCGAGCTGGTCCGGCGCACGGTGCAGGGTCGGCGAAAGCGTCAGGTCAAAACCGCCCGCATCGAGGAAGTGCTCGTACTGGATCGCGGCGGTGATGAAAACATTGTTGGCCTTGGCGAGTTCCGCCATCGGCACTGTGCGCCCCAGATGGACCATGCCGGCTGTCACCGGCTCGATCTCATCGTCCGCCACCGGACGGCCCCGCGCCGCGCCATGCTCGTCCAACTGCGCCGCAATGTTCGCCGAGATGGTGAACAGCGCCGCCTTGCCGAGCGCCTCGCCGTTCAGCATCGGTCCGGCTTCGACGACGACATGGCCGAGGCTCTCGAGCAGCTTCGCGGTCGCTTCCAGCCCGGCGGTTGCGTCCGCATCCGGCTTCGTTCCATTCGGCGCCGTCCGCCAGAGGGCGATGCGAAGGCGCTTCGGGTCCCGATCCAGTTCGGAGAGGTAAGGCCGCGCGGGCGGCGTAGCGATATAGCGGCTGCCGGTCTCTGGGCCATGCGTCAGGTCCAGCAGCGCCGCGCTGTCGCGCACCGTGCGGCTGACGACATGCACCGTGGACAGACCATTCCAGCCTTCAGTGCGCGCCGGCCCCATCGGCGTGCGCCCGCGCGACGGCTTCAACCCGAACACGCCGCAGCAGGC
>JBGTKE010000424.1:0-4640 GCA_041744775.1 Hyphomonas sp.
GCCGGCCGGCGCGCCTTGCCCACCACCAGCGGCCAGACGCGGCAGACGCCGATGATCCGGCCGTTCTCGATCGCGACGCGGTTGATCTCTGGCAGCGAGGCGGAATACTCGCGCAGGCGCTCGGCGGTCTTGGCAAAGTGGCCGGGCCCGAAGGTACGGTCGAAGAGGTCTTCGATCGCTTCGGCATGCAGCAGAGGGTTTTCAGGCACAATCTCGATCATGGCGCGCGCGTCTAAGGCGCATCCACTGCCGGTGCAACAAGAAAGGCCGCCCCGCAGGGGCGGCCTTTTCCGTTTGAGTGGGCTTCACCCTCAGCGTGTAGCGCGCCAGGTTTCGAGCTTTCGGGCTGCCCAATCCTTGCCGCCCCAGCCGAATGCCAGCGCGAAGGCCGCAGCACCGCCGATGACGATATACTCGGCCACGTTGAGGATGAACTCCCCTCCCGTGGGGTCGAGACCCATCCGCGAAATACCAAGCACCACCGACAGGATGATGATCACCCATTTCACGAGGTTCGCCGCGATGTCCGAGGCGCCGGATCCGGTAGCCGCCATCGCCGACCCGACAAGCCGGGCAATGAACACGCCGGTGAAGATGATCACCGCCCCGAACACGATCTGCGTGCCCATTTCGAGAACCACGCTCATCGCAGCGGTCAACGGTTCGATGCCAAGCGCGTTCAACGCCGCAATCACCCCGAGCAGCACGATGAAGAACTGCGCCAGGCGCGATACAATCACCGATGCCGTCAGACCGGCATCGGCCCCTCTGAGGATACCAAGTTCCGCCACCGCGCTGTCCAGGCCGAAGCCCGGCAGGATGCGCATCAGCAGATCACCCACGAAACGCGCAATAAATACGAAGATCGCCAGGATGAAGACCGCTGCAAGGAGGTTGGGAATGATACCGACGATATCCTGCAGCAGGGCATTTGCCGGCTCGGATATTGTGGCCATGTCGAGCACATCAAAGGCTGCAATGGCACCGACCAGAATGATGATGGCCGAGGCAACGGCAGCTGTGATGCCGGAAACGTTGACCGGCCCGTCTGCGAGTCTCAGCCGCTGCGGCACACCGTCTGCAAACACGAGAATCGCCGACAACGCCTGTTTCACGACGTTCGCCAGAAACAGGAAGATCGCAAAGATCAGGATCGCCCCGATGATATTGCCGCCATAGGCCATGATCGGCGTAATCACGCGGTTGATCGCCGCCGAAAACTCCACGGCACCGGCGACTGCCAGCGACTGCATGAGGCCAATCAGGATGATCACCCAGAACGCCGCCGAAGCGAGGCTGGAACCGAGGCGTTTGCTTCCAGTCGGGGAAAGCTCTTCAGCGCTTTTGGCCAGGGTTGTCCGGTTGACGGCGGTGTTGACAAGCCATCGGACCACGATCGCAGCGACAAGGAAAGCCAGCATGACGCCGGCCGCCATGAGCAGTTTGGGTCCGTATATCTGTGCTTGTGTTACGACATTATTCCAGATGTCTTGCATGGAAAGCCCCTTTTACTTGCGGGTAGCAAGCCACCACTGTGATAACTCGCATCCCCATACCCGGGATTATTGCATATCGATTTATAAAATAGGATGAACAGAAGTTAATCATTGAGAATTGTTCTCAATGATTGAAGATCGCTTCAGGGTCATCCAGCAGGGAATACGCGACGTGCTGCTTCAGCCGGTCAGTCAGTTCAGCCGGATCGCCCTGAAATGCATCCGGCGCGATCGCCTGCCCAAAGGTCATGCGAATCTTCGAGCCCCGCTTGTTGAGCAGTTCGTGGAACAGCGTGATGTCGCGCAGCTCGTTCGAGAGCTCGCAGAAAAGGTAATAGAGCGCCGAATTGCGGGCATCGAGATTGAGGGGAATGACCGGCGCCTCCTGCTTGCGGGCAAGGCCCACGACGGTGGGAAACCAGTCCTTCTCCTCCATCCGCCCGTCGACCTTCCGGGCGAGCCGGCCGGAGGGAAAGATGACGACGCATTTTTCCTGCGCGAAGGCTTCTGCCGCGCGCTTCAGCGTCTCGCGCGCCTTGGCGGGCGAGCGTTTGGAGACGACCCATTCGACCGGGATGATGACATCCTCGAAGCGGGGGTTGACGCGGATGGCATCGGCATTGGCAAAGAAGATGATGTCCTCGCGCTTTTGCTTGAGCAGGTCCCAGACGGCGACGCCGTCGGCGAGGCCGGTCGGATGGTTCGCCGCGACGATGCAGCGCCCGGCCGCCGGCAGGCGGTCGATGCCGGACACGGTCATATCGAAGGCGAGTTGCTTCGACAGCCGGTCGAAGGATTCTCGGCCGGTCAGCTGGCCCAATTCGTCCGCCATGCGGCGGGCCTTGCCATAACCGAGCAGCGTATAAAGCAGCGGCCGCGCGACCGGCCAGGCGGGACTTGCGCGCAGTTTCGGGCAGCGCTCCTCGATCAGTACGTCCACGATATGCGCGTCGGTTCGCTCTTCGGCGGGCAGGAAGGCTGCAAGCGACCGTCTATTTGGAGCAGGGGTGACAGTTTCGTCGGTCATGGGCCTCTCATGCGCGTGCGCCAGCATAGGGCCGGGCCGCAGGACTGCAAAGGGAGGGGCGCATGGCCGATTGATCCCGAAAAAGATGCGAACAGGGCCATTTTAAAGACTTCAGAAAGTTTCGATTTACCAAGGCGCAAGACGCGCATGGCATGGTGAACCCATCACGGGGCCCGGCTTAACGCTTCCGCCCTCCAGCCAGTGTCTTCGAGGTAGTTGTAGATGAAAGTTCTGTGGGTTGAGGATCATGAGCCGGTGCGCGACATGCTGGCGATCGCGGCGGACAAGGCTGCGCGCGCACGCGTTCAGGTTGACCTCGTGATGGCACCAACGCTGATGGCCGCTGAAATGCGCCTGCGTCTGGAGCGCTTCGACCTCGTCGTGCTCGATCTCGGCCTGCCCGACAGCATGGACGCCGACATGACGATCGCCCGCGTCGCCAATATGGGCAAGTACCGGATAGCGGTCGTCTCCTCGATGGAAAACCGCGATCAGGCCGTCGAGTCTGCCGTCCGTTGCGGCGCCAACATCCACCCCCAGGCCGTGTTCAAGGCCAACCTGCCCTTCAACCGCTTCATCCAGCGCCCGGAATCGTTCGAGGACTTCTTCATGGAGTTGATGCCGGCCGCCGGCGCCGGAAGTACCGCTGGACGCCCCGCTCGCGCCGCCTGACCAGCGCGCTTGCAGGCTACTGCCTCCGATTGCTAAGCCGCCCGGGAGAATCCTTCCGGGCGGCTTGTCGTTTCGGGCCCATCGCACCAAGGTAACCCGCATGGACAGCCTCATCGCTTCGCCCGTCACGCTGGGCCTTCTGGTTCTCAACGTGATCGCGAGCCTGATCGCGTTCCAGAACCCCAGATTCATGCAGCAGAACATCCTGTGGATCGGCCCGATGCAGGAACGGGGCGAGTGGTACCGGGCGCTTTCCTCCGGCTTCCTGCACGTCAACGGTCCGCACCTCCTGCTCAACATGTACGGCCTCTGGCTGTTCGGGCCGATCTGCGAATACGTGCTCGGCGGGGTCGGCTTTGCGATCGTCTACTTGGCCTCGCTGCTCGGCGGCAGCGCCTGGGCCTATCTGCACAACCGCAACGCGCCGGACTACCGCGCCGCCGGCGCCTCTGGCGCGCTCTCCGGCATGGTGCTCGCCTTCTGCCTGTTCCAGCCCTTCGCCGTCCTGCTTGCCTTCTTCATCATCCCGATGTGGGGTATCGTGTTCGGCATCCTGTATGTCGCGCTCAGCTATGCCTTCTCCATGCGCGCGGACCGGATCATCGGCCACGAGGCGCACCTCGGCGGGGCGGTCGCCGGCGTCATTGCCACCCTGCTCGTGCGGCCGGAAACGTTCAGCGAATTTGCGGCCCAGGCCGCCGCGCGGTTTGGTTGAGGCGCGGATGGGAGCCGTCCGGGCACGCTATGACGAGCGGGTGGCTTCCGGCACGTTGACCCGCGACGCCGCTCAGGCCGAAGCGGCCAGCCGCCTTGATGCACTCGCGGCAGCCTTGTCGGTGCCGCAGAAACGCGGCTTGTTCAGCAAGCCACCCGAGCCGGTACGGGGCGTGTATCTCTGGGGCGGTGTCGGGCGCGGCAAGTCGATGCTGATGGACATGTTTTTCGCCGAGGCGAAAACCTCGCCCAAGCGGCGTGTCCACTTCCACGAATTCATGGCCGAGGTGCACGAGCGTCTCGATGTCTGGCGCAAGATGAGCGACGCGGACCGCAAGCGCTCGCCCTGGCGTGTCAGGGAGGCCGGCGACGATCCGATCGCGCCGGTGGCCAAACAGGTGGCGAGCGAGGCGCGCCTGCTCTGCTTCGACGAATTCCAGGTGACGCAAATCGCCGACGCGATGATTCTCGCGCGCCTGTTCGACGCGGTGTTTGCGCACGGGGTGACGGTGGTCGCCACCTCCAACCGCCAGCCGGATGATCTGTACAAGGACGGCATCAACCGCGCCCTGTTCCTGCCCTTCATCCAGCAGCTGAAGGAGCGCTGCGATGTGATCGAACTCGCCTCGGCGCGCGACTACCGGCTGGACCTGCTGGTCGAGGCGCCGGTCTGGTATGCGCCGCTCGGCCCGGTCAGCGCGGCGGCGCTGGACATGGCCTGGACCCGCCTG
>JBGTKE010000425.1:0-2574 GCA_041744775.1 Hyphomonas sp.
CATGACGGCCCGCCAGCGCATCCAGCCCGCGCCGGCCGGCCTTTGCCAGCTGCGCGGCGGTCAGCGATTCGCCGTTGAACCGGCTGGCCCAGGCCTCGGCCAGAAAACTCAGGCCGCATTTCGCCGGGCCCGTGATGCAGAGCACCGGCGTCGCCCATCCTTCGGGATTGCCGGCAATTCGCAGCGCGACCGCGTTATGAGGTCCGGTGAGAATGTCGCTCCATTGCGCCGCTGGCGCCGGAAAGCCGAACATCGGCTGTTGCGGTGACGGCTCCGGTTCGGCGTCGCCTGAATTCACCGCAGGACGTGCGTCGAAACCGCCGAACGCAGGGTCAGCTCGTTCTGCTCGCGCGCCAGCGTCACGCCGCGCTGGATCAGGTCGTTGCGCAGGCGGTTCTCGTCGCCGGCATAGGAGAAGGTCACCACCGCGCCTTCGCGGGCAACCGCCTTGGTGCGGAAGTCCGATACCAGCGGCGATTGGGCGAGCGCGCCGCGCAGGGTGTTCCATTCCACCAGCGAGGTGAACAGGACCGACGCCGAGACGTCCGTGCGCGAGCCGTCGCGCACGATCGAGGATTGTTTCCAGGATTCGTCCAGCAAGTTGGCTACCGCGTCGGCCGCGGCCGAGAGCGACGGGGCCGGCGGCGTAGCGCCAACAGGTTCCGTGCCGGTCGGCGTGACCGTGGAGACGACCACCCGCCAAGCGCCGTCCCGGCCTTGCAGTTCGGCCAGGATACCGCGACGGGCGTTCTGGGGGATCGCTTCGGGGGAAATGTCGGACCAGGTGCTGTAGGCGCTGTAGCCGCCGGAGGTGGCTGTGACGGTCGGCACGAGGGCGCCGCGGTTGCGCTCGCCAAAGGCTTCGGTCCAGGCGAACTGCGAGCCCGAGGAGGTGACGGGCACGATGAGGGCCAGCGGGGCCTGCGCGTCGAGATAGGGCACCCGCAGCGAATCAAGGTGCGCGCGGACCGTCAGCGGGTTCAGGACGACCGCGAGCTTGCCCCGGTAGCGCCCGGCGCCGGCAGTTTCTTCCTCGACATCGACCGCCGCCGTGAAGCGGGCAGCCAGCGATCCGTCGATCGACAGGCCCCCGGCAGCGGCGCGGTCAGAGGCGAGGGTGATCTTGTTGATCAGCTGGCGGGCCGCCGCAACGCGGGCCGCGGCCATGGCCTTTTCGCGGGCCTCGATGACGCTGGGCGCCGTCTCGTCGACGGTGATCCCGCGGATCGTGTAGACGTCCTTCGTATCGGCATGAACGTAACCGGTCCCCAAGAGGGACAGGAACATGGCGGCCAGAACCAGTCGAATCATCGCAGGCGAACTCCTTAGCTGAGGCTCTTCTAACAGGCGCATTCTGAACCGGAAACTACGAGCTTCACTTCCGAACCTTCACTGGAACTTGCCGCCACCTCATGCTAACGCGCCGGTTCGGCAAGCTGCGGGGCAAATCCAGATGACTGCGACATCCAAACCGCCCCTTTCCTACCGTGATGCCGGTGTCGATATTGAGGCAGGCGAGCGGCTGGTCGATGCCATTTCGCCGATGGCCAGGGCGACGGCCCGCGCCGGCGTGATGGGCGGTCTGGGCGGGTTTGGCGCGCTGTTTGACCTGAAAGCGGCTGGTTACACCGATCCGGTACTGGTTTCCGGCACCGACGGGGTCGGCACCAAGCTGATGCTCGCCTTCGAGACCGGTATCCACAACACCGTCGGCATCGACCTTGTCGCCATGTGCGCCAATGACGTGCTGGCGCAGGGCGCCGAGCCCCTGTTTTTCCTCGACTATTTCGCGACCAGCAAGCTCGAGGGCGGGATCGCCGAGGCGGTGATTGCCGGGATCGCTGAAGGCTGCCGCCTGTCGGGATGCGCGCTCGTCGGCGGCGAGACCGCCGAGATGCCGGGCATGTATCCGCCGGGACATTACGATCTGGCAGGTTTCGTCGTCGGCGCCGTGGACCGCGACAAGGTGCTGCCGCGGATGGGCGACATGGCGGCGGGGGACGTGCTGATCGGGATTGCCTCCTCCGGCCCGCACTCGAACGGGTATTCGCTTGTGCGCAGTATCGTGGCGCGTGAAGGCCTGTTCTATGGGGGCCCTTCGCCCTTCTCGAATGCCCAGACCCTCGGCGAGGCGCTGCTGACGCCGACGCGGCTTTATGCGCCGCTCGTATTGCCGCTCATCCGCTCCGGTCGGGTGAAGGGCCTCGCCCACATCACTGGGGGCGGGCTGACCGAGAACACGCCGCGGATGTGCCCGGATCATCTCGTGCCGAACATCGACCGTGACAGCTGGACTCCGCCTCCGGTGTTCCAGTGGCTGCAGCAGGCAGGCGGTGTCGAGACTGACGAGATGCACCGCACCTTCAACATGGGGATCGGCATGGTGCTGGCCGTGAGCCCCGCTGACGCCGACCGCGTGATGGCCGACCTGAAAGCCGCCGGTGAGGACCCGCGCGTGGTGGGCGAGCTTGCCTCCACATGAGGCGGCTGAAACTCGCGATCCTGATTTCCGGCCGCGGCTCGAACATGGAAGCGCTGCTGAGGGCCGCCGCCGCTGATCCGGACTTTCCGGCC
>JBGTKE010000426.1:0-3360 GCA_041744775.1 Hyphomonas sp.
GCCGATGACAAGGAAGCCGGCGATGTCTGGCGCGCCTGGGTTGGCCGTGACATCCGCCAGCCGCTGCGCATGTTGCTGGCGGAACTCGCCGCCAAACGCGTGATCCGCCGCGATTTCGAGCTGGATGATGTGATCGAGCAGCTGCTGGGGCCGATCTTCCACCGCCTGACGATCATGCGCGCGCCGGTGAAGGATGGATTCTGCGCGGACCAGTCGGCGGCGTTCTTGCGGACGTATGGGGCTTTTTAGGACCTACTTTCGCCGCCAGACCATCAGCGGGTCAAATGCGCCGGTTTCGGCGGCTTTCTGGAGCTGGGCGAGCTGGTCGGTGACGGCGTTGGTGGCCGGTTTGGCCGAGGTGGCGCGGTAAAGCGCTTCATCGAGGCGGCAGATCTGTTCGTACAGCGCTTCGGCGCGGCCGACGAGTTCGAGGAAACGCGGGGGCAGTCCCCGGCCCTGTTGGGCGATGGGGTCCAGCGGCGGCTCGTCGCGGCGGATGCGGTACTTGCGGGAATTGGCGTCCTCGCGGCGCATTTCGCCGTCACGCACGGCCTTCTGCATCACCAGCCAGGAGGCGGCCTGCATCAGGCGCGTCGTCAGTTCCATGCTCCAGGCGGAATAGGTGAGGCTGGCCTCGCGCGGCAGCGTTTTGGATTGGTCGCGGCCGGGGCCGTCAAGATACGAAGCGGTTTCCTCGACGAGGGCCATGCCGCGCGTGAACACAGTGTCGAACAGCTTGCCGCCTGTGAAGGCCTCAGGCGGCACCGAAGGTCCAACCGGATCACGCTCTGCCATGCACCCACTCCGCTTTTCGCGTCCGAACCGCAAACCTTAAAGGCCAGCCCTTTCGCGAGACTTAACTGCCGCCCCCAAACAGCGCATCGGCGGCGCGCTTCTGGGCCTTCTTCTTCTCGATCTCCGCCTCGCAGGCGGCGATCTCCGACTGTAAATGCGCGATACGCACTTCGAGTTCCGCCACCGACATCTGGTCGATGGCCTGGGCGCGCTTGACCAGCACCGGTTCTTCATCTGGCAGGGCCATGGGACGCTCCCGTTAAACGGTTTCAGAAAAGCAGAAAGAGGGGCTAGAAGCGACTCCGAATGCTTGTTCCCGCCCTTGAACGGAGGCGCCTATGACCGCCACGATGCACGCCGCTTTTGCTCCGGACGGCCAGAATCTGGTGCTGACCGAGATGCCCCGGACGGAGCCGGGAGCCGGCGAAGTGCAGATCGAAGTGGCCGCCGCGGGTCTCAACCGGGCGGACCTGGCGCAGAAGGCCGGCGCCTATCCGCCGCCGCCGGGGGCTTCGCCGATCCTCGGCCTCGAGGTTTCCGGTATCGTTTCGGCGGTGGGGCCCGGCACGGAACGCTACAAGGCGGGCGACCGGGTTGCGGCGTTGCTGGCGGGCGGCGGGTATTCGACCCATGTCTGCGCGGATGAGGGCTCGGTGCTGCCGGTTCCCTCCGGGTTCGACCTGCAGCTCGCCTGCTGTTTTCCGGAAGCGCTGTTCACGGTCTGGGCGAACGTGTTCGACCGCGCGGGTCTGAAGCCGGGCGAGACCTTCCTGTGCCACGGCGCAACCAGTGGCATCGGCGTGATGGCGTTGCAGATGGCGAAGGTGTGGGGCGCGCCGAAGATTTTCGGGACGGCAGGGACGGAGGAAAAGTGCGCGCTCGCCCGCGAGCTCGGCGCGACACGCGCGATCAATTACCGCGAGGAGGCCTTCGAGGAGGTGGTGAAGGCCGAGGGCGGCGCGGACGTGACGCTCGACATGGTGGGCGGGGATTATATCCAGAAGAATATCGCCGCCGCGAAACTCGACGGCCGGATCATCAACATCGCCTACCAGAACGGCTTTGCGGCGAGCGTGAATTTCGGCCCCGTCCTGATGAAGCGGCTGTCGCTGATGGCAACGACGCTGCGCGCGCGGCCCGTGACGGAGAAACGCCGGATCCGGGACGCGGTGGAGCGCGATTTCTGGCCGCATGTCCTGTCGGGCCGTATCCGGCCTGTGCTGGACGGGGCCTTCCCGCTGGCCGAGGCGGAGGCGGCCCTCGCCCGAATGAACCATGGCGGGCATTCGGGGAAAATCCTGCTGAAAGCCTGATTTCGGCGCCAATCCAGCTAGTCCCTTTCCAGCTGGGTCCATCTGGCGTATACGGCCCTTCAAGGTACCCAGTCGTCCTGGACCCCAACCGCCCGGCACCCCAAGTGCCGGGCGGCTGCATTTCAGGCGGCAGATTTTTGAGGAGATTTCCATGTCCGACGTTCTCATGCCGCGCGCCACAGCTGTCTGGCTGCTCGACAACACCACCCTGACCTTCGCCCAGATCGCGAAATTCTGCGGCCTGCACCATCTTGAAGTGAAGGGCATCGCCGACGGCGATGTCGCCGAGAACATGCGCGGCGTCGACCCGATCGCGGGCGGCATTCTCTCGCGTGAGGAAATCGCGCTGGGCGAGGCCGATGCCACGTATGACCTGAAGGTCGAACAGTCGCGCATCGACCATATCCCGCAACCGAAGCGCAAGGGCAGCCGCTACACGCCGGTCATCCGCCGCGCCGACAAGCCGGACGCCGTCGCCTGGTTCATCCGCCACCACCCGGAAGTGCCGGACGCGCAGATCATCAAGCTGATCGGCACGACCAAGGCGACGATCAACAATGTGCGCGACAAGTCGCACTGGAATGCCACCAACATCAAACCGGTCGACCCGGTGACGCTGGGTCTCTGCTCGCAGATCGAGCTGGACGAAGTGATCGCGAAGGCCGCCGACAAACGCCGCAAGATGGACGCCGAGAAAGCTGCCCGTTCGGAAGGCCCCGGTCTCGTGCCGGCGCAGGACACGCCGGTGTTCGAACCGGAGCCGGAAGAAGCTCGCAGGAAGCCGGTGTCGGCCCAGGATGTGTTCCGCGACTTCGAGTGAACCGGTGCCGGCGGGCGATCAGTCCGCCTTCCTCAAGAACACATAGAAGGCCCCTGCCCCGCCGTGTTTGGGGTGGGACTCGGCATAGCCGGAGACAAGCCGCCGCGCGCCGGCCGATTCCAGCCAGTGCAGGAAGTTGCGCCGCAGGACGCCCTGGCCTTCCTTGCCCTTGCCGGTGATGACGAGCACGCAGCGCGCGCCCTCCGCCTGCTGACGTTCCAGGAAGGCGGGCAGCGCGCGCGAGGCGCTTGCCTGGGTATGGCCATGCAGGTCGAAGCGCGCCGCGATCGACAGGTTTCCGCGCCGGACCTTTTTCTCGCCGATGCGTTCTGCCGGCGGCGCGGGTGTCTTCGGCGTCTCGGGTTTCTTCGTCTTTGCAGCAGGACGCACGGCGGGCGGATCGAGGTCGCGGCCTCCGGCGCCGAGCGCTTC
>JBGTKE010000427.1:0-3995 GCA_041744775.1 Hyphomonas sp.
CGCAGGCCTTCGAGGATGACGTCATATTCCTCGCCCTGGTCGATATAGGTTGTCACGCGGCGCGAGCCGAGCATGGTCTGGAGGGTCGAGCCGATCTCGGAGACGGTGACGCCGAGGTCTGCGGCGCGCTCGTAATTGATCTCGATACGGTATTGCGGCTGGGTTTCCTTGTAGTCCCAGTCGATATCCATCAGCCCGGGATTGTCGGTCTCGAGGGCGGCGAGGAAGGTGTCGCGCCATTCGACGACCTTCTCGTAGGACGGCCCGCCGATCACGAACTGGACGGGCTTGCCGCCGCCGCCGGCCAGGCCCTGGCGCATGATGGCAAAGGCGCGGATGCCCGGCAGGTCGGACAGTTTCTGGTTGATCTCGCCGATCACCTCATCGGCGGGGCGGCGATCGGCCCAGTCGGCGAGCACGGCCACGACGTTGCCCTGGTTATAGGCGTTCGATCCGAAGCCCGGCGCGCGCACGAGGAGGCGGCTGATCTCGCCGGATTCCGTGTACGGAAGGAGGCGGCGCTCGATCTCGTCGAGATATTTCGACATGTATTCGAAGGACGCGCCTTCGGGCCCGCGGACTTGGACGAAGAAACTGCCGCGGTCTTCGCGCGGGGCGTATTCCTGGCCAAGCGTCTGGAACAGGAACCAGGTGGCGGCGAAGGCGGCCAGCAGGCCCGCAATCATGATGATGGGCCATTTCACGACGATGTCGAAGACATGGCCGTAGAGCCACTTCAGGCCCTTGAAGAGCCAGTCCACGATGTTCGGCAATACGGCCAGCGGACCTTTGCGAGACTCGCTGTGCGGCTTCAGGATCTTCGAGGCGATCATCGGGGAGAGTGACAGGGCCACGAAACTCGAAAAGGCGACGGCGGCGGCGATGGCGACGGCAAATTCCGTGAACAGACGGCCGGTATTGCCCTGCATGAAGGTGATCGGGATGAACACCGCCATCAGCACCATTGTCGTGGCGATGACGGCGAAGCCGACCTGCCGTGTGCCGTTGAAGGCGGCGACCAGCGGCGGCTCGCCGAGTTCTTCCATGCGGCGATGGATATTCTCGAGTACGACGATGGCGTCGTCGACGATCAGGCCGATGGCGAGCACGAGCGCGAGCAGGGTCAGCAGGTTCAGCGACAGGCCGAGCGAATACATGATGATGAAGGTCGCGGTGATCGAGACCGGCACCGTGATGGCCGGGATGATCGTCGCACGGATGCTGCCGAGGAACAGGAAGATCACCAGCGTGACGAGCGCGACGGCGATGCCGAGCGTGATCCAGACTTCGCGGATTGAGGCTTCGATGAAAACCGAACTGTCGAACGAGGTGTAGATCTGCATGCCATCGGGCAACGAGGTGTTGAGCTGCGCGGCGAGCGCTTTGGCGGCATTGGAAACCTCGACCGTATTGGCCGTCGACTGCTTGACAATGCCGAGGCCGACCATCGGCTGCGCATTGCCCCGGAAGGTCGTACGATCATCGACGGTTCCCCGTTCGACGCGGGCCACATCGCCGAGGCGGACGAGATAGCCTTCGCCCTGTGCAATGACGAGGCCGGCAAAGTCGTCGGCCGACCGGAAGGCGCGGTCGATGCGCATGGAATAGTAGAGGTCGCCGGATTCGAGGTTGCCGGCCGGTGCTTCGATATTCTCGGCGCGGAGGGCGCGCTCGATGTCGCCGGCGGTGAGGCCGCGCGCTGCCAGGGCCCGCCGGTCGATCCAGACACGCATCGCATAATCGCGCGCACCGCCGATCTGGACGCGGGCGACGCCGTCCAGCGCGGAGAAGCGGTCGACAAGGTAGCGGTTGGCATAGTCGGTCAGCTCAGGTGTCGCGAGTTTTTCGCTGGCGAGGTTCAGCCAGAGGATCACGTCGTCGTCGGCATCGGCCTTTTCGACCCGGGGCGGATCAGCTTCCGGGGGCAACTGGTTGGCGACCACGGAAACGCGGTCGCGCACGTCATTGGCGGCCGACTCGATGTTGCGGTCGACGCGGAACTCGATGGAAATGTTGGACCGGCCGTCCTGCGAGCGCGAGTTGATGAAGCGCACGCCTTCGATGCCAGCGATCCGGTCTTCGATGACCTGCGTGATCCGGGTTTCAATGACCGAGGCCGAAGCGCCGGGATAGCTGGTCGAGATCGACACGACCGGCGGATCGATGTCCGGATATTCCCGCAGCGACAGGCGCGAGAAGGAGACCAGTCCGAAGACGATCAGGATGAGCGCAAGCACCGATGCAAAGACCGGCCGCTTGATCGAGGTATCCGACAGCAGCATGGCGCCTTACTCCCGGTTGGCCCCAGTGGGCTCTCCGCCTCCACCCGTCCCGCCGGAGAGAGACGGTTTCAGGATCGACTGGTCCCTGACCTTGATCGGCGCGCCTTCGCGCAGGCGCAAGGCGCCTTCGGTGACGACCCGCTGGCCGGGCTCCAGACCGGCGAGCACTTCGACGCGTCCCTGCTGGCGCAGGCCGACTTCGATTTTCACCCGGTTGGCGATCAGGCCCTGCGCGCTGTCGGAGACGGTCCAGATGAAGGTTTCCGGTCCGCTCGGCTGCAGTGCGCCTTCCGGAACGGAGAGGGCTTCGCGGGGCTCGGCGAGGAGCGTGACGGCAACAAACATGCCGGCCTTCAGGACGCCGTCCTCATTCGGGATCATGGCACGTACACGGACGGACCTTGTGACCGGATCGACCGAGTTGTTGATGCTGGCCACGGTGCCCTTGAAGGTGCGCCCGGGCAGGTCGCCGGATCTGGCTTCGATCTCGAGGCCGGGCTTGAGACTGGTCATGAAGGTTGACGGCACGGCAAAGTCGAGCCGCATGACGCTGTCATCGATCAGTGTGGCGACAACATCGCCGGGACGTACGAAGGAGCCGACGCTGACCTGCCGGAAGCCGAGGACGCCGTCGAAGGGGGCGACGAGCACGCGGTCGCGCTGGCGCGACTGGACCGCCCGCAGCTGGGCGGCTGCGGAATTCGCGTTGCGACGGGCGACATCGAGTTCGGCTTTCGAGACGGCGCCCTGCGCCGTGAGCGGTTCGAGCCGGGCGAGTTCCTGGTTGGCCTGGGCGAGTTCGGCTTCGGCGCCTTCGACGAGGGCGCTCTGCTCGCGCTGGGCCAGCGAGATCAGCGTCTTGCCGGCTTTCACCCGCTCGCCGTCTTCAAAGTAGACGGCCGTCACGCGGTCGGAGGCCGAGAGCGTGAGATCGGCGCGCTCGTTGGCTTCCAGGGTGCCGATCGCTTCGACCCGGTTGGCGAATGTCTGGGGGCGGACGGGTTCCGCAAACACGCTGGCCGGGGGCGGGCCGCCGCCGGGACCGCCAGGCCGTTGCTGGGTGACTGCCGGTGTGGCGAGGATGACGCCGAGCAGTACGGCAGCGGCCGTGCGGGTGATCGGGTTTCGGATCAGGTACTTCATCGAGGTCTTCCTATTCCGCCCGGAAGGCGGCGAGTTCATCGTCGGTCCATATACCGCCCAGGCTGCGATAGGCGCGCACCGCGCGCCGGGCTATTTCGGCTTCGTTGACGGCGAGCTGGTCTTCGGCCGTCAGGAGGGTGCGCTGCGCATCGAGCACGTCGAGCGAGGAGTCAAGGCCCTCCTGGAAACGCAGGCGCGCGAGTTCGAATGACCGGCGGGCCGAAGCGAGGGCAGCTTCAAGGTCGGCCCGGCGCTGGCGCTCGGTAACATAGTCGGAGAGCGCGGTTTCGGCATCGGAGAGGGCGTCGAGCACGGTGGCTTCGTAATCGGCGACAGTGCCGAGAGTGCGCGCATCATTGACGTCGATCTGGGCGTAGACGCGGCGCAGGTCCGGACCGGCCCAGCTTATGGCAGGGCCGATGGAGAAGCCGATGGAATCTTCGTTGAAGGCGACGCCGGTGTCGCTGATCAGGCCGAACAGGTTTGCGTTCAGCGTGATGCGCGGGAAGAGATTGGCGCGCGCCGCCTCGCCGAGGGCAAGGGCAGCGCCGATACGCGCTTCCGCAAGGC
>JBGTKE010000428.1:0-5688 GCA_041744775.1 Hyphomonas sp.
GAATAGCCATGGCCCGGACGATCGGCCATCAGGACGCGCATGCCGGCGTCAAGGCGCGGCGCAAGCGTCCAGGTGAACTCGCGCGCGTTGGCGCTGGCGCCGTGAATCATCAGCACGACCGGGCCGGCATTGCCTTGCTGGAAGACATGCACGTCATGTCCCTCGACCGGCACCAGCGTGCCACTGGCGGGGTAGGCCTGCTCGACGCGGGAGGTATAGGCCAGACTGGTCACGCATGCGCCAAGTCCGAGTGCGGAAACCGTCGCCGCCATCACCGTCAACATGCGTCTCAAAGCTCCTGGCCCTCGGCTTGTTTGGCGAGCCTGTCAGCCGCAAAGCGGGCCTGTGGCATCAGGGGATAGATCGCGAGGGCTTCGCGGTAGCTGACAAGCGCTTCCTTCTCGCCGCCAAGGCTTTCCAGCATCACGCCCATGCCAAGCCAGGCACCGAAATGGCGCGGCTCAAGTTTCAGGGCCTCGTTGAGATCGCGGAAGGCTTCGGGATAGTTTTCATCCTCCAGGAAAAGGCCGGCGCGGCGATGCCAGGCTTCGGGATAGTCCGGCTTCAGCAGGATCACGCGGTCGAGCAGTTCGTGCGCCGTTTCGAGGTCTTCGTATTCCATCGCTTGCACCGCGCGCTGCATCAGCAGGTCGACGGTGGGCGAGCCGGATTCCAGCCAGGTCGCCCAGATGTCGGCGGCGACATCGGCGGCTTCGGCTTCCTCGGTGGCGGCTTTCAGCTTGGCGAACATCTCCTCGCTCGGCGCTGCATGAGCCGCAGGCGCGAGGGCAATGAGAAGGGCCGCGAGGAAATGCCTGAACATGATCCGCTATATGGCGCGGCGGCCCCGCCGCGGCAATCTCCGGGCTCAGGCGCTAGAGCAGGCCTTCGAGCAGCAGGGCCCGCTCAAGCCCGGCGGCGCCACGGAACAGGTGGGTGCGGAAGCCCAGCGCATCGGCGGTGGCGACATTCTTTGCGGAGTCGTCAATGAACAGAACTTCGTCGGGGGAGGGCCCGCCCATCTGGGAGAGCGTGTAGTGGAAGATCTTCGGGTCGGGCTTGATCAGCTTGATCTCGCCGGAGACCACCACCTGGCGGAAACGCGACAGGACCGGGTAGGCGTTCCTCACCTCGGGCCAGACTTCCGCGGGCATGTTGGAGAGCGCGTAGAGCGGCCGCCCGCTGCCCGCCAGGCTTTCGACGAGGCGTTCGCTGCCCGCGACGCATCCGTCGAACATCTCCATCCAGCGCCCTCTCCAGGCGCGGATCGGGCTTTCATATTGAGGAAATTTAACAATGAGCGCGGCGGCATTGTCGGCGAAACTGACGCCCGCGTCGTGGCGCGTATGCCAGTCCATCGTGCAGACGGTCGCCAGAAAGCGCTCGCATTCGGCGCTGTCACTGAAAATCTGTCGGTAAAGACGGGCGGGTGACCAGTCGAGGATCACACCGCCAAGATCAAACAGGGCAATCCGGGCTGCCATTCTGGCGCCTCAAAGCCTGTTCATCTTAGGCTCAGCCTTGCTTTGCTTTGAAGCGAGGATCAGTCTTGTTGATGACGTATACCCGGCCTTTTCGGCGCACGATCTTGCAGTCGCGGTGGCGCGACTTCAGCGATTTGAGAGACGAACGGACTTTCATGGGTCTGGCCTGGTGCGTTTAGGAATTGGGAAAGCGGAGCGCGTAATGAATCCGGGTAGCCGAGTCAAGGACGAGAGCTGCAGCCTGCAGCCTGAAAAAGGGATCGCCGTCATGGTTATTGCCGCCTGGAGCCGGTCCAGATGGATGCTGACCGCCGCTGTTTGCGGCGCGCTGGCCTCCTGCGCCAACGGTCCGCCGCCGGTGCCGTCGACCAAACCGCCTGCAGAACAGCCACCGGCGCCCGACACCGGGCCGGTCGTCTACAGATCCTCCGGCCATGCCGCGATGGACGCCTGGCGCGAGGATTTCTCGGCCCGGGCCATCGGGGCAGGGCGTGACCGGGCGCTGGTGAAGTCGTTGCTGGAGGGCATCAGGCCCCTGCCGCTCTGGCTCGGCACCGAGTTCCAGGCCGCCACCGCGCCGAGTTCGCAGGCCGAATTTGCCAAGCCGATCTGGGACTATCTGAAGGTACCGATGGGCACGACCCGGATATCGACTGGGCAGGCGAAACTCGCCGCCCTCAGTCCGACCCTCGCGGCCATCGAGGCGCAGTACGGCGTCGACCGGCAGGTACTGCTGGCGATCTGGGGCATGGAGACCAGCTTCGGCAGCTTCATGGGCAATGACGACGCCGCCAATGCGCTCGCCAACATGGCGGTTGAAGGCCGCCGGCAGAAATTTGCCGAGGACGAGCTTTATGCCCTGATGACGATTGTCGAGAAGGGATATGCGCGGCGCGACCAGCTCGGCTCGGGCTGGGCCGGCGCGATGGGGCATACCCAGTTCATGCCGTCCAGCTATATCGCCCACGCCGTGGACTTTGACGGCGATGGCAAGCGGGACGTCTGGAAAAGCGAAGCCGACGCCCTGGCCTCGGCGGCGAACTATCTCGCGCGCTCCGGCTATGTGAAAGGCCAGCCCTGGGGCCTTGAAGTGCGCCTGCCGGCGGACTTCGACTACAGCCTCGCGGACGGCAACGAGCGCCGGATGGAAACTTGGGCCGCGGCGGGCTTGACCCCGATCGCCGGCGGTACGTTCCAGACCGCTGGTGCCGAGTTCGGCGAACTCTGGGTGCCGGCCGGGCATGAGGGCCCGAAATACCTGCTGTTCAAGAACTTCAACGTGTTCAAGACCTATAACCGCGCCGATTCCTACGCCTTCGCCGTCGGCCTCTCGGGCGATGCGATCATGGGCAGGCGCGGGCCGCTGACCACCTGGCCGACGCACCTGACGCCATTGACCGTGATGGAGATCCGCGACCTGCAGATGGCCCTGAATGCGCGCGGCTTCGATGCCGGCGCAGCCGACGGCATCGCGGGCCGCCGCACGAAACTCGCCGTCCAGGCCTTCCAGAAAACACAAGGCCAGATCGCCGACGGCTATCCCACCAAACAGGTGCTGACGTTGTTGCAGGCGTCTGCGGTGGGAACGGCAGGCGCGGGAACGAACTAGGGTCTACGCTCGATAGGGTGGCTGAAACTACTTGGTGTTCTGGATAACCGACGATGACGTGTCCGAGGCCTTCTTCATCACGTTTGATATGGTCGACTGCATCCTGGACAGACGGTCCATCGTCATCTGAAGCTTGAGGGATTTCATTTCGCCCATTTCGCTCATCGAATCGAAATCGTCCCTGAGCGCGTCGATCTGTTGATCGATATCGGCCTTGTCACCGCTTTCCATGGCCAGCCCGTCGAGTTTCGCATGCACCCGGTCAATGCAGATCCGCCATGAAGCGACGTCCTCGCCCGCGCAAGGGTTTGCGCCCGCCACGACACCTGCAGATGCCGGTGGGAAAACAGCGCGGGGATTGGGCGCGGGCTTGGCTCCAAGCTGCTGCTGGCGCGCTTTAGCCGCCTTTACCTGGGCCATGATGCTCTTCAGATCCTCACGTGCCGACTTTGAGGCCTCCAGAACGACGCTTGAGTTCACGTTCTCGATCCCTCGCGGCGCAGGCTGCTCAGCGGCCAGCGGAGGGGCAACCCGAAGGGGCTGACCCCAGGCGGCCAGAGAGAACACGGCGGCGGAAAGTCCTGACAGAAGCATGCGCATGGGGCGTAACTCCGAGTAGTCCGTTTCTTCAGTTTACACCTGAAGTGTTCCGGCTGTCGATGATCGGCCTTTGCCAGCATGACCTGTCTCCGCGCGGGCAGTGTTGGCGCGCAAATTCGCGGAGCCGGACATCGCAGCGAAAGTCAGTAGCCGGAGTCTCGATCTAATCCTCCCCCTCGCGGACTTCCCCCAGTCCGTCCTTCATGCCGAAGCGGGCATAGAAGAACATCGCCGCCAGCATCAGGGCGCACAGCAGGAAGGGCAGGTCGCGGCTGACATATTCGTATACGAACAATCCGAACAGCGGCGTCACGATATAGCCCATGCCATTGGCCGAGATCACGAGGCCCGCGACATTGCCCTGCAGCTGCGGCGGCACGGCCAGTGACGCGCCGCTCGAGAAGCCCGGCCGGGCAAGGCCTTGCCCCAGACCGATCATGAACTGCGACAGGATCAGCATCGCGTAATTGTTGGCGAAGATCATCAGCGTTGCGCCCATCAGCAGCGGCAGGCAGCCGACCCACATCAACGTCTTGTTCTTCAGGTGCAGGCGCGGGATCAGCACCAGCTGGGCGAGCAGAACCGCCACGGCGCCGACCGTAAAGGCCGGGCCGGTATAGGCCGCGGCCTCGCGGCCTGTGACGCCCATCTTGTCCATCACCGCGAAGACAAAGACCTGCGTCAGCACGCCGGTGACAAGCGACAGGCAGACCGCATAGATCAGGAAGGGCAGCACCTTCTGGGCGCGCCATAGATGCTTGCCGGCTGCTTCCGCTTCGATCCGCACCGCGTCGGCCACCGGCGCGCGCGTTTCCGGCAGCCGGAACCAGATCAGCGTCGCCATCAGGCCCGCCAGCACGGCCGTGAACAGGGCAGGGGAGAGGATCCCGGCCACCGCGGCCAGCGCGGCGGCAAAGGCCGGTCCGATCACCGTGCCGACGCTGAACCCGGAGGACAGGAAGGCGATCTCGGTCTGGCGTTCGGCCTTGCTGGTGCGGTCGGCGACATAGGCCTGGGCGGCCGGGTTGGCGGCCGAGCCGATCAGGCCGAACAGGCTACGCGCCAGCGCCAGGCAGATGAAGATGGTGATGACATTGGTCATCACGCCGGCCATCGCCAGCGTACCGGTCAGCCAGAGCAGGAACATCGAGAGCGCATATCCGCCGAGGCCGATGGCGGCGATGCGGCGCCGGCCCCAGGTGTTGGAGGCCTTGCCCCAGAAAGGAGAGGTGATCGACCAGAGCAGGGCCGACAGCGAGAAGACCGCGCCCGCCATCCAGTCCGGCATCGCCATTTCGCGGGTCAGCTGCGGCAACACGGCGGCGAGCAGCATCGTGTTGCCCGCGCCGATCGCCATCAATGCAAAAAAGAGCAGGATGAAGGCATTGCGCCTGTCCGGTCTCGGTTGATCGGGAAGGCGGTCAGTCTCACCAGTCATGCGGTTTCTTCCCGCCAGCCGGTTCAAAAGTCCAGACGCGACGTCGCGGCGCGGTGAAACGCCGCCTTAAGATGCACCTGTCAGGATGAGCGCCTGAACGGAAGGGACCCTCCGCCTCGTGTTGCAGATTGCTGGCCTTGTCATCGTGCTGCTGCTGGTCGGCGGCGGTCTCGTCATCACCGGCGGGCCGGCGACGATGGAAGCGCTGCCGTTCGAGCTGGCGCTGATCGGCGGCGCAGCGTTCGGCACGGTGCTGATCGGTAATTCGCCGGACGTGGCGCGCGAGGCTTTCGCCGGCTTTGGCCGCGCCTTCCGGGGCGCCCGCTGGACGAGGGCGGACTATGGCGACCTCTTCACCCTGCTCGGAACACTGATGCGCCAGGCCAAGCGCGGCGGCTTCATCGCCATCGAGGCAGATATCGAACGGCCCGAAGAATCGCCTATCTTCCAGGCCGCGCCGCGCATCCTTGAAGATGCCTCTGCCCGCACGCTGATCTGCGACGCCTTTCGCCTGATGGCGCTCGACCTTGCCGATCCGGCCCGCGCCGATGCGCGCA
>JBGTKE010000429.1:0-2800 GCA_041744775.1 Hyphomonas sp.
CCCGGCAGCACGCCCTGCTTGATCAGGCCCTCCAGCAGGGCTTCCTCATCGGCGAATTTCAGGGCGTCGAGCGCGTCCCAGTCGACAGGGAGCGAGGCGAGAGTATCAGGCATGGGATTCGGCGAGCTCGCTTCAAAGAGGCAAAGTTTTGCGTCCGCCGAAGCGGCCGAAGCATGAAGATACCTGTGGACGCGTCTGGCTGCGAGCGGAATTTGACGGCAGTGGCCCTCTTTACGCACCGGTTCAACACCGCCACATTGCGCCCCGTCCGGCCCGCGGGGGGCCCAAAGTTCGTCTTCGTGGGAGATGCCATGCGCATCATGCTCGTCACTGACGCCGGGGATCCCCAGGTCAACGGCGTTGTGCGCACGATGAAGCGCATCATCGCCGAGACCGAGGCGATGGGGCATGTCTGGGAAATCGTGCATCCCGGCGCGGGCTTCATGACGATGCCGCTGCCGACCTATCCCGAGATCAAGATGGGCCTGTTTGGCCGGCCGCGGATCAGCAACATCTTCGACGAGTTCGAGCCGGACGCGGTGCATATCGCGACCGAAGGCACGCTCGGCATGGCGGCGCGGGCGGTGTGCCTGACCGAGAAACACCCGTTCTCGACGGCCTATCACACGCGGTTTCCGGAATACGTCGCCGCGCGGCTGCCGATTCCGGTCAGCTGGGGCTATTCCTTCGTGCGCTGGTTCCACAAGTATTCCGGCAAGGTGATGGTGGCGACGCCGTCGCTGATGCGGGAACTGGAGGGGCACGGATTTTCGAACCTCGTCGCCTGGAGCCGGGGCGTCGACACGGAGACCTTCACGCCGCTGAAACGTGTCGAGGAAGGCCAGCCGGGCGATCCGTTCGCGGGCCTGGCGCGTCCGATTTTCCTGAACGTCGGCCGGGTGGCCGTTGAGAAGAATATCGAAGCCTTTGCCGGGCTCGACCTGCCGGGCACGAAGGTGATTGTCGGCGCCGGGCCGCAACTGGAAGAGCTGAGGCGGAAATACAAGGACGTCGTGTTCCTCGGCGCCAAGTTCGGGGACGAGCTTTCGGCCTTGTATGCGAGCGCCGATGTCTTCGTGTTCCCGAGTCTGACCGACACGTTCGGCCTGGTGGTGCTGGAAGCGATGGCTGCCGGCACGCCGGTGGCAGCCTATGATGCGACCGGGCCGCGCGACGTGATCCCGGGCTCAGGCGCCGGCACGATCACGCCGCTGGGCGGTGACCTCGCGAAAGGCGCCATCGATTGCCTGGCCCTCAGCCGGGAGACAGCGCGCGCGCATGCCGAGACCTATAGCTGGCGGGCCTGCGCGGAAGTGTTCCTGGAGAACCTGCAGCCTCTGCCCCCGCCGCAGCGGCGCCGCTTCTGGCACAAGATCCGGATACGCCGCCGGAAGGTCAAACCGGATGCGCCGGCGGCGTGATTTCCTGATCTACTGCCTGGCCGGGGCGACGGCCTTCAGCGTGGCCGCGACTTCCTGCGCCTTGCCGAGATCGGTTTCGTGCAGCGGAATGAGGCCCTTTTCAATCAGGTAGCCATCCTCGCCCGCCGCGCCATCGCTGACCGATTCGACGACGAATTCAGCCAGGCCAGGCACCAGCGGGATGTTCTGGTCCTTGACGTAGAAGTACATGACGCGCGCGAGGCCGTACTGGCCATTGGTGATGTTGTCGAAGGTCGGCTCGACGCCGTGAAGATTTGCGCCCTTGATGCGGTCGCCGTTCTGTTCGAGGAAGGAGTAGCCGAGCACACCGATGGCGTCCGGCGATTTCACGAGCGCCTGGACAATCGCCGTGTCGTTCTCGCCGAAGTCGACCCAGGCGCCGTCCGTGCGCACGGTATGGGAGCGGTTCTTGAACGCCTCCCCGTCGGCTTCCTTGAGCGCGGCAAGTTCCGGAATCTCGACAGCGCCGAGTTCCATGCCGAGTTCGACGAAGGCGTCGCGTGTGCCGGACGTGGGCGGCTGGCCGAGCACGAGGATCGGCAGCGCGGGCAGGTTCGGGGAGACTTCGTTCCACATCTTGTAGGGGTTCGGCTTGAAGCCGCCCTGCCCGTCCGGGATGTCCCTGGCGAGGGCGAGGTAGAGGTCCTGCTTGGTCAGGTCGAACAACGGACCTTCCTTGGCATTGGCGAGGACGATGCCGTCATAGCCTAGCGGAACTTCGGTAATGCTGCTCACGCCGGCAGCGACGCAGAGGTTGCGCTCGGAATCAGTGATCGGGCGCGATGCGTTGGAGATCGACGGCTGCGCCGCGCCGACACCACCGCAGAACGCCTTGAAGCCGCCGCCCGTGCCGGTCGATTCGACGATCGGCGTGCCGAATGAGGTGGTGGCGCCGAAGCGTTCGGCAATGGTACGCGAGAAAGGCGCGACCGTGGAGGAGCCGACGACCTTGATCTTCTGCTCGGCGGAGGCGGTTCCGGCGACCGGAGCGGCGCCGGAGCCAGAATCGTCCTCCAGCTGCGACAGGTCGCTCTGCCCGCAGGCGGCAGCTACCATTAATAATGCAGCCGGGATGGTGGCCTTGAAGAAGCCCTTGAACATGATCTGTCTCCGCTTGATTTGAGCCCAACTACGGCAGGTTTAGCCCTTTCGCCATACGCTCGTCACGTAACAGTTCCAGCCAAAAAAGGTGACAGATTTGCGACACGGAGCTGTAGCCCGAAAAAACTTCTTGCAGGCCCGGGCATTACCCCCTACATGCACGTTCGAAATTGATGTGGCGGACATCTGGGCTAACCCGACAAAAAGGGGGGCCCCCTGTACTAACGCCCAAAGCTGGTTTGAAGCCCTTTGGAGGT
>JBGTKE010000430.1:0-3954 GCA_041744775.1 Hyphomonas sp.
CGCATGGATTCCGGCGTGCGCGAGGGCGACGAAATCTCGATGTTCTACGACCCGATGATCGCCAAGCTCGTGACCTGGGGCAAGGACCGCGACACGGCGCTCGACGTGCACGGCGAGGCGCTCGACCGGTTCCACATCGAAGGCATCCAGGACAATATCCCCTTCATTGCGGCAGTGATGGACGAGAAGCGGTTCCGCTCCGGCAATATCACCACGGCCTATATCAAGGACGAGTTCCCGGACGGCTTCGATGGCGTCGCGCCGACCAAGGCGCAGGAGGCGCAGCTGATCTGTTCGGCGGCCTATGTGCATGCCTTCTTTTCGCGCCGCGCCGCGATGACGTCAGGCCGGATGGGCCCGATTGATGCGCCGCGCCTGGACTGGGTTGTCATCCTCGGCGACAGGCACCATCCCGTCACCATCGATCTCGGCGAGCATGGCGACGCCCAGATTGCCGTGGACGGAGGAAAGGCGCGTAGCCTCGTCACCTCCTGGCAGCCCGGCCAGCATCTCGTCGAAGGTGTGCTCGACGGCAAGCCCTTCGCGGTGAAGTTCGCCGACCGCACCGAGGGCTACCTCTTCCGCCAACGGGGCGTCGCCCTGCGCGCCCTCGTCTGCACGCCGTTCGTCGCCGATCTGCATGGCCGCCTGCCGGAGAAGCCGAAGGCGGACACGTCCAAGCTCGTCATCTCGCCAATGCCGGGCCTTGTCGTCTCGATGGACGTAACACTCGGCCAGGAAGTGCAGGAAGGCGAGGCGGTCTGCATCGTCGAGGCGATGAAGATGCAGAACATCATCCGTGCCGGGGCGAATGGCACGGTGAAGGCGATCAACGTCAAGGCGGGCGAAAGCGTCGCCGCCGACGAAATCATGGTCGAGTTCGCCTGATTCCGCGGGCCTGCATCCGACGCAATTAACGCACCGTTAACCGGTTCAGACTGCTATTCTGGCCGGACAGCGGCGGAGCAGGGGACACCTGCCGGTCAAATGACTGTGCATCTCAATGCAAAGGGTGGGGGCAGGCCCCCACCGTCAGGAGCTTGAAACACATGGAACTCTTTCTCACCCCCAACGGGCGTATCGACCAGCCGACTTACTGGCGCGCCGTGATCATCCTGTTCGGCATCAGCGTGGTCTTGTCGGCGATCAGTGCCTTCGTCTCGCCGTTTCTTGGCTTCGCCGGGCTTTTGTTCATCTGGCCGTGGATTGCGGTGCACGTGAAGCGCTTCCACGATTCAGGAAAGTCGGGCTGGCTGACGATTGCAATGGTCGTTCTGGCCATCATCGTTTCGATCATTGCCAGCATGATCCTGACGACCCTGTTCGGCGTCGATCAGGCCAGCCTGCAGGCGGAAATGCAGCGCGATATCGAGAACGCCGCCGCCGGTGACCCCTCGCTCGCCATCAGTGCGGCGATGGACGCCTCCAAAGGCATTGCGCAGGCCACACTGCTGCCGAGCATCCTCTCAAGCGCCGTCGTTACCGGCGCAGTCGGGTTCGTCATGGGCCTGATCAACAAGACCGATCCGAGCGACAACAAGTATGGCCCCGGCCCCGGCGGCGCCTCGGTTGCCTTCAACTGATCTGTCTGCTGTAGTTGTCAAAGGAAGGGCCGGGCCGGGCGCCCGGCTCTTTTTTGTTGCGCCGCCTTATCGTTTATTGATAAGGGGCGGGTATGACACCGGCGACAGACCTGCAAGGAAACGATCCTCGTCCCATGGACTTCCGCTTCCTGTTCCTTGAGCCGCAAGGCCGCCTCGCGCCGATACCCTTCGCGCGCGGCCTCGTGCTGCTGACCGGCGTGTTCATGATCATCTCGGTTCTGTCGGCGGTAGTCTCGCCCAGCCTCGGCATTCTTCAGTACGCCATCGTGTTCCCGTATATCTGCCTTTACGGCAAACGCCTCCACGATGCCGGGCTCAGCGCCTGGCTGTGGATACCCTTCATGGCGGGGTTCGGTTTCTTCAACATGCTCCTGTCGGCGATCCTGTTGCCGATCCTCTCGCCGCAGGCCTTCGAAGTGCAGAGCGAGATCCAGAAGATCATGGAGACCAGCGGCTTCAATGCTGCCTTCGAGGCGCTGGCCGAGCGGGCGCCGGAATATGCGCGCCTGTCGGCCGTTACCTCGGTCGCATCCTTGCTGCTGTCGAGCGCGCTCGCTGGCTTTGCCGCTTTCCGCATGCGCTCCGATCCGAAATCCAACCGTCATGGCCCGCCAACTCTCGGCGGCCCGGCGAACACCTATTCCTGACCTCTCTGCAGAAGGCGACCGGCTCCATGAGCATGACTCCCGGCGAAATCGATTCCCACCGCCCCTGGATCCGCGACCACCGGGATGATCCGGGCGCGATGAGCTGGGCCGAGACGATGCTCAATCCATTCGGCGAAACCTCGAAGCTGCATTTCAGCCGGGCCTGGACGCTGATGTTCTTCGGCCGTCTGCTGCTCTACATCGTGCCGTCCTTTGCGGCCTTCATCCTCGGGATTGCCGGCGTAAAGACCGAGGGCATGAACGCGCCGGTGAGTCTCCTCCTGTTGACGGTGCCCGCGCTGCTGGTGCCCTTCGCAGTGTACACGATCATCACCGAATTCACCTCCTTCGTGGCGCATACGCGGCGCCTCGCCGATGCGCAGCGGCCGTCCTGGCTGGCGGTGATCGTCCTTGTACCGATGATCCTCGGCCTGGCTGCCTATACCGCCGGCACCAGCATGGGAGCATCCCAGCACCGTGCGATGAATGCGCCGCCGGCGGAGAAATCTGAGGAAGCCAGCGGCGGCGAGGCCAGGCCGGAAAAGAAACAGCAACCGCAGCGCCGGGGTCCGCCGGGCCCGCCGCAGAGCGAACGGCAGGCGGCGGTGGCGCAAGGCATGAGCATGGGCCTGCCGATCTGGGCGCTGAGCTCGTTCGGGGTCATGCTGTGGACGTTGCTCTATGTGGCGCGCCTGCCGAATGACGGCCGGGGCCGCCTGCGCACCGGCAGCCACCTGACGCCGGAGGAAATTACGGAAGGGGTTTAAGGAAGTCCCCCACTCTAACCCTCCCCACGCTGCGGGCGGGGAGGGGCGGGGAGGGTTAGGGTGGGGCCTGTGCAGCTTCCGGAGGCCTGTCCGCAGCCAACCGCACCAACTTGCTGCCAAACACCTCCTCGAACGCCGCCCGCAGCGCCATGTCGGCCTCGGCCATCGTCACCATGCGGCCAAGCCCGGCGAGGCTGGTGACGCCGTAGCGGGCGTCCTCGATGCCGCAAGGCGTGATGCCGGTGAAATGCTGAAGCTCCGGCTCCACGTTAAGGGAAATGCCGTGCAGGCTGACCCAGCGCTTCAGGCGCACGCCGATGGCGGCGATCTTGTCTTCGCGCAAGGGGCAGCCCGGTTCCGTCCGGTCGACCCAGACGCCGACGCGGCCTTCGCGCACGCCCGCGTCCACGTTGAAGGCGGCGAGAGCCCGGATGATCCAGGCTTCGAGATTTGCCACGAAAGCGCGCACGTCCCGGCCGCGGGCGCCGACGTCCAGCATCAGGTAGGCCACGCGCTGGCCGGGGCCGTGATAGGTGTACTGGCCGCCGCGCCCGGCGTCGAAGACGGGGAAGCGGCCCGCGTCTTTCAGGTCAGCCGGTCTGGCGGATGTGCCGGCCGTGTAGAGGGGGGGATGTTCGAGGAACCAGACCAGTTCGCGCGCCCCGGTTTCACGGATCGCCCGCGCCCGCGCGTCCATCACGGCGAGCGCGGCCGGGTAGGAAACGGGGGCGTCGGAGATCGCCCAGTCAACGTCCGGGAAATTTGTCATGGCGCCTCGCGATATAGGCGTCTTTGAGGGCTTCACAAAGCCGGAACGCCGCCTTATACGGCCCGTCTGCCTCAAAAGAGACCAGTCGTGCGGTCATGGCGGAATTGGTAGACGCGCAGCGTTGAGGTCGCTGTGGGGCAACCCGTGGAGGTTCGAGTCCTCTTGAC
>JBGTKE010000431.1:0-2691 GCA_041744775.1 Hyphomonas sp.
CATTTTCTCGATGGCCTCGGGCTGCTCAGCGACATCGGCGCGGCCTTGCCGCCGAACGATCAGCATCCTGCATTGGCCGTAGTCGAGGGCGGGCTGCGTTATGTCTGGGCGCACCGGCTGCGCGGGTTCGCCACGGCCGACCAGACGAGTGATGCCCAGGCCTTCGACATGTACGATATGGCCGGCGCGGCGCACGCCGCACTTGCCGAGGCGGCCGAGATCACGCCCGCCGACAGCGCCGTCCATGCCTTCCGCATCCGTGCGGAAATGCTGGCGCGCGGGGTCGACGGAGGGGTCGATGAAATCGTCCGCGCCCTCGATGCGGCCGGTGAGCCCAATGTGCTGGCCAGCCTCGCCCGCCTGAATTATCTGGCGCCGAAATGGCATGGCAGCGTGGAAGAGATGCACGCCTTCGCCGACGCTGCCGCCGCGCGTCCGCCGAACGCCTCGTTCCTTGGGTTGAAGGCGAGGGCCTTCATCGAAGAGTGGCTCTACGAAACCGCGATGAATGACGCGCCGGGCGCCTCAGCGGCGTTCAAGCAGCGCTCGACGGCGCCCGCCTTCAGGCAGGCGCTGGCGGACCTGGATGACCGGTTCCTGGATCTGGTGAAGAGCGGCCCGGCACTCTCCGCGGCCGAGAGGCACTTTGCGCGCAACCAGTTTGCCGTGCTGTTCGTGGCATTCACCAGCCGGGACCGGCTGAAACGCCACCTCGCGGAATTGGCGGCACCCTCGGCCACGCCGTGGGGCTACTTCGCCGGGCAGGATGTGCCGGGCTTTCTTGCGAGGTTGCGGCGGCAACTGGGCCCGCCGAAGCGATAGGTCAGCGCTGCGGCGACGCACCTCGTTCCTTGCGCCGGGCGCGGCGGCCATATAGGGGGCGGGCGAAAGTTTCCGAGAGGCCGCCATGACGACCTATGTTTCCGACGAGCGCCGCCATACGGCCGAGACTGCCACCTCGATGAGTGATGTGCGCTACGAGATCGACCGGATCGACCGGCTGCTGGTCGAGATCATTGCCGAGCGCCAGTCCTTCATGGACGCTGCCGCCCGCATCAAGGGCGACCGGGCGGTCGTGCACGACCGTGCCCGGATCGAGGATGTCGTCGCCAAGGTGAAAGCTGAATGCCCGAAGCACGGCCTGTCACCGGCGATTGCGGAGCCCGTCTGGCGCACGATGATCGACCGTTGCATCGCGTATGAGTTCGCCAGCTATGACGCGCTGCGCCTGCCGGCCAAGGTCAAGTCGTAGGCTGCGCGGGCCGCAGCTTCGAGCGTTTCGCCGAGGGCATCCTTCACGTCGTTGAGCAGGACTGCGGCATGCGCCGGGCTCGGCGTTTCCTCGCCGCGTCCGGCCTTTTCCGCCCGTTCGCAGGCCGCCGCCAGCTTCAGCGCGCCGATGCCGAGGCTCGCACCTTTCAGCGTGTGCGCCGCGTCCGACCATTCGCGGGGCTCGAGCCGCGGATCGAGAAGGCGCGACCAGAGTTGGGCCTGATGCTGAAAAATCCCGATGACTTCTATGCCGAGCGCCGTGTCGCCGCTGGTCATTGCCGCGAGATGGTCCAGGTCCATCACGGGCAGGGAAGGGCGCGGTTCTGTCATCCGGGGTCTCCTGTGCCCTGAAAGCCTGAACCACGGCCATTAGCATCCTGTTAACGATGCGAACCGCGCAAAAAATTCACGCTTTATCGATTGTCGAGAAGGCTCTTATCTGATAACAGCGGGCGCAAGGATGGCCGACGGTGTCTGTCCTGTTTGTTCTGGGAACTACGCGATGACTGACCTGCTCATCCTGATCCGTAATCTGGTGCTGGCGACGATTCTCGCCTGGCTTGGGATCGAATTCGCCCCGGACGCGCCCGGCAAGGACGAAAAGCCGAGCGAGAAATCGGCTGTTCTGGCGATCCTCGGCTGAGGCATCCGGCAAAGCCTTAACACCAAGGCGTGCAATCTGCCCTCGCAGCACGGCGTGAGGCGGGTTATACATAGGACATGACTGAAGCATCCTCCTTGCGCCCATCGGGCCGGGACGACCTCGTGCGTCACCAGGCTTCTCAGAATCTTGAGATGGCCCGCCATGGTGGCGGGTGGATGGTTGTGACGGCCTTTGTGGTCGCTGCGCTCTGGATTTGCGGCGTCGTTCTCGGTTTTTTCGGCCTCGGCGGAATGGCGCTGGCCGAACAGGTTTCGCCGCTGCTGGTCGCCGCGGGCGGTATCGCGGCTTTCCTTCCCGCCTTCCTGATCGTCATGGCCGGCTTCATGGGCCGCTCCAGCCGCCGGGCCGCCGCCGCCAACGCCCTCGTACTGGAAGCCACCTCCCGCCTGATGGCGCCGGCGCGCGAAGCGGGCACCGAGGGCATTGCCTTTGCCGAGCAGATGAAACAGGCCGCTGCGGAAGTCGACCTCGCGATGGCGCACGCGCTGACCGCGATGAAGGCGATGGCCGGCGAGATCGGCGATGAACGCCTGCGGCTCGAGTCCGTTTCGTATGCGACCTCCGACAATGCGCGCGACCTGGCAACCCGCCTCGCCGCGGAGCGTCAGGCGCTCGAAGCGCTGGCGCGCGAGTTGCGAAGCCAGATCAGCACGATGAGCGAGGCGATCCCGCGCCAGGCGCAGATGATGATCTCCGCCGCGCGCCAGGCCAGCGACGAAGTCGGCCGCGCCGACAGCGCCCTGGAGAACCGGCTC
>JBGTKE010000432.1:0-6109 GCA_041744775.1 Hyphomonas sp.
ATTGCCTGCTCGCGCACGTCATGGCCAAGCTGGGCGAGCAATGTTGCGGTGCGTTCGAGTGCGGACTGGATTTCCGGATCGACCGGACGCCCGCTCGGGGTCGCGCCGGACCAGAAAATCTTCAGCTTGCCCGGTGAGCGGCTCACTTCTTCGAGATAGGGACGCTCCTTGTACGGATATGCGTAGGGACTGGCGGGCTCGGGATAACCCGTGGCGTCCAGCATGGCGGCGCTGTCCCGCACCGTTCGCGAGACGACATGATCGACCGAGAGGCCGATGGCGCGGTCCGTGTCCTCGCCGCCATTTGGATTGCGGTCGCGCGTCGGTTTCATGCCGACGAGACCGCAACAGGCTGCCGGGATTCGGATTGAACCTAGCCCGTCGCTGGCATGGGCAATCGGCACCATGCCCGACGCAACCGCCGAGGCAGCGCCGCCGGACGAACCGCCGGAGACATGTTCAGGGTTCCACGGATTCCGGCAGGCGCCGAGGCGGGCAGACTGGGTGACGCCCGGAATTCCGAACTCCGGCGTGTTGGTCTTTCCGGCGAGAACAAGCCCGGCGGCGCGGTACCGGCGCACCAGTTCGCTATCCTCTGCATCGGCGGCGACTTCGGCGTAGAAACTCGCCGAAGTGCGCGGCCAGCCTTTGACGCGCTGGCCGAGATCCTTGATCAGGAAGGGTACACCCGTGAAAGGCCCATCGGGTAGCGGAGCTTTCGCGGTTTCGCGCGCTTCCTCGAAAGCCGTATGGACGACGGCGTTCAGCGACGGGTTGTGGCGTTCTATCCGTGCGATCGCGGCGTCGAGAAGTTCAAGAGGCGTGACCTGCCTTGTGCGCACAAGTTCCGAGAGACTGAGGCCATCGTGACTCGAAAACTCAGACATGTTCATGGCGTGGCGCTCCTCCGGGGGTTTCAGGGTATTGAGCGCCGAAATTTAGTGCCTGTCCAGTTGATGGCGCGTAGGTGCGCCGGACCCATTCTTTGCGGCTAAGCCTTCGCCTCGCGCCGCACGGGCATGTGCTTCCTGCCCCAGTCTTTCATGATGCGCAGGGCCGGGCGGAGTTCTTCGCCTTTTTCGGTCAGCACATAGTCATAGCGCTTCGGGGCGCTGGAATAAAGGCGGCGTTCGAGGATGCCTTCCTCAACCAGGCGTTTCAGGCGCTCGGCCAGGATGTGACGCGTCATCCCGCTGGATTCGGCGAATTCCTCGAACTTCGACTTGCCGAGATAGCAGTCACGCAGGATCAGCAGCGTCCAGCGGTCGCCGACCACGGAGAGCGTGCGCGCGACGGGGCACCAGTTGTCAGACAGTTCGGACCATTTCATGGATGACACCTCTAGCGCAGTTTGCCATAAGTTCCAAAACAAAACTTAATGGGAGACTGACATGGCGCGTTCCTTCGAATTCTTCTTCGACTATGCGAGCGCCACCGCGCCGCTGGCCCTGCCCCTGATCGCCGGAATCGAGCAGCGCACCGGCGCCGAAGCCGTCTTCCGCCCGATGTTCCTCGGCGGGGTGATGCAGGCGACCGGCAACCGGCCGCCCGGCACCGTGCCCGCCAAGGGCAAGTACATGGCGCGCGACATCCAGCGCTGCGCCGCGCATGTCGGCATCCCGTTCTACATGAACCCCGCCTTCCCGGTGAATACGCTCGCCGCCCTTCGCGCGACCATTGGCTTCGAAGACAGGGCCGAACAGCGCCGGTTCGCCACCGCCTGTTTCAACGAGAGCTGGAGCGTGCCGGAGCCGTTGAACCTGGGCGACCCGGCGCATCTTGCCAAACTATGCGAGAAGCATGGGTTCGACGCGGTCAGGATCGCCGCAATGGCGAGTGATCCGGCGAACAAGGAAAAGCTGAAAGCGCAGACCGAGGAAGCCATCGAACGCGGCGTCTTCGGCGCGCCGAGCTTCTTCGTCGACGGCGACCTGTTCTTCGGCCACGACCGGCTGGATTATGTGGAGCGGGCGCTCGCCTAGACGAAAATCCCCGCCTTCTCCGCCAGCGTCTTGTAGGATTGCTCCGGGCGCGGACCGAAGTGCGAAATCACTTCTGCCGCCGCGATATGGCCCAGCCGGGCGCAAGTTGCCAGTGGCAAGCCGCGCGCGATGCCGAACAGGAAACCGGCCGCATACTGATCACCGGCGCCGGTCGTGTCGACAACCTTGGCGACCGGTTCCGCCGGCACCACAATCGGTGCGCCGTCGCCGAACACTACCGAGCCCTTCGCGCTGCGGGTGATCGCCGCCACGGCGCAATCGGCATGCAGGGCGCCGAGCGCTGCGTCGAAATCCTGCGTCTCGTAGAGCGATTTCAGCTCCGCCTCATTGGCGAACACGATATCGGCGAAGCCCTTTACCAGATGCCGGAAACTCCCCCGGTGGCGGTCCACGCAGAAACTGTCGGACAGGGTAATCGCCACCTTGCGGCCCGCCGCCCTGGCAATCTCGGCCGCGTGGACGAAGGCGTTCTTAGCCTCGTCCTTGTCGAACAGGTAGCCCTCCAGATAGAGAATGCTCCCGGCACGGACCATGCCCACGTCGACATCTTCCTTCGAGAACAGCACGGACGCGCCGAGGAAGGTGTTCATGCTGCGGTGGCCGTCATCGGTGACGAAGATGATCGAGCGTGCGGTTGCGGGGCCGTCCGTCAGCGGACGGGTATGGAACGGCACGTGCGCCGCCATCATCTCGCGCATGAACTGGTGGCCGAGCGCGTCGTCCGCGATCTTGCCGATATAGGCAGCCGACGCGCCGAAGCTCGCAAGGCCAGCAATCGTGTTGGCGCCGGAGCCGCCGGAGGTGATCACGGGGTCTATCGCATGGGCGGTCAGCAGTTCGGCGCGCGGCTCCTCGATCAGATTCATCGCATCCTTGGCGATGCCGTGCGTCGCCAGGAAGGCGTCATCGGCCCGCGCCAGTACGTCCACGATCGCATTGCCGAGCCCCACCACGTCGTATTTCGCGCTGCTCATGTTTGCCCGGTCCTTAGCTGCTGACGGTGCCCCGCGCCTTGCCAGAGCGCGCCCGTGGACACAAGGCCCGGACACGGTTAGAGGCCCGGCCATGAAAAAGATCGCCTATCTCGCCAGCCGCGTCACCCTGCCCGGCTCGCCCATCCGCCGCACCGATGGCTTCGAGCATGACTTCATGATGGATGCCCTGCGCGGCCCCTTCGAGGCGCGGGGACTGCGCGTGGAGGACGTGGCCTGGGACGACCCGAAGGCCGACTGGGCGAGTTACGCCGCCGTCATCATCGGCACGACCTGGGACTACTGGGACCGGCTGGACGCGTTCCTCGCCGCGCTGGAGCGCATCGAGCGCCAGACGCGCCTGTTCAACGGCTCGGCGCTGGTGCGCTGGAACAGCCGCAAGACCTATCTGCGGGAACTGGAAACCAAGGGCGCGAAACTGATCCCGACGCTCTGGCTGGACGTGGCGGATGAGGCGGCGGCAAAGGCGGCGTTCGACACGCTCGGCGCGGACGATATCGTCTTCAAGCGCCAGGTCGGCGCGGGCGCCAAGGACCAGCACCGGGTGAAGCGCGGAGAGCCCATCCCCGCCATGCCGCATGCCATGATGGCGCAGCCCTTCCTTCCGATGATCCAGCGGGAGGGCGAACTCTCCTTCATCTTCATTGATGGGGACTTCTGCCACGCCCTCGTCAAGCGCGCCCAGCCGGGCGACTACCGTATCCAGTCCACCTATGGCGGGCGCGAGGAAAAGATCACACCGTCCACGGACGATCTCGCCGCCGCCCGCGCCATCCTCGCCACGCTGGACGAGCCGCCCCTCTACGGCCGCGTGGACATGCTGCGCGGCTCCGATGGCGGCCTGCTCCTGATGGAGCTGGAAGTGATCGAGCCGTATCTCTATCCGGTCGAAGGGCCGGAGTTGGGGGAGCGGATGGCGGCGGGGGTGGCGCGGCGGATTGGCGCGGCGTAACGCGATCGTCAGACCGGTGTACAACTCAGATGCGTCAGCAGGAATATCTCGCCGCTTTCGCGGTCCCGGACATAGCAGTCGCCGTCTACCAGCACTATCTCGAACACGGTGGGCATGGCGGGGCTGTTGCCTTCCAGGCGAGTGGCCAGCGCAGGCAGCACCGTCACCTCAGGCGACCGGGTGACGTCTGCGGGACCCAGGCGGACGGTCGCCCGGCCGGTCGCGGTGGCCAGAACTGCCGAAAGCGCAGCCATCGTTTCCGGTGTGTCATCCGTCAGGGTCGCAAGCTGCGGTTCCGGCTGACAGGCGGTCAATGTCCAGGCCGCTAATATCATCAGTAAACGACGCATGAACCGATCCTTGTTTTTGGCCTATTGGCGCGGCGGCAATTGCATGTCGCGGTTGGTCTCCATTACCGAGGGCGCCGGCAAATCCAGCGCCGGACCGCTTCCGGCTTTGGCTTTTTCGGCCGCTTCCCGCATCATGTTGGCTTCGGCCGCGACCGAAGGACAGGCGAGACTTGACCGATAGGTGAGCGCCGCAGACAGCTGGCGCTCGGCAGGATCACCAAGTTCGCGCGTGAGGTCATCAGCGACCACGCAGCCCGGCAAGCGAACACCGAAGGGGTTTGCGGAATTGGCCGGTATGAATCCGTCGGCATAGTCACCGAAACCGACCGCGTTCACGCCCTGGAACTGGATCGTGTAATAGGTCTCGCCGCAATTGTCCTGCGGATAGAAACCGAAGGGCTTTCCGCAAGTCGTGCTGCCGATCAGGATGACTTCCACGCCGACGCCGCGCAGGCCGTTGATCACCGCTTCGCTGGCACTGCAGGTCGAGGCCGTTGTCAGCACGTATACACGCGGCAGGTTGAGCGCCGGAAGCGTCGTCGAACTGGGGACCGTGAATCCGACGCCGGTCGAGTAGAACGGGATGGGGTCGTTGCGCTGGCCGGTTACGGGGTTGAGGTTGCCTGCGGCAGCGTTGAAGCGAAGGCGTTCGAAATCCTGCATCCGCGTGCGGGCATTGCCGGCGACCATGTAGCTGAGCTGCGACGCGACGGCGAGCAATCCGCCGCCATTGTAGCGAAGGTCGAGCACCAGGTCTTGCACACCCGCGTTTCGCATCTCGGTCATGGCGTCAACAATCTGGCGCTCACTCTCGAAGGGTCCGAACGTGTTGAACAGGATATAGCCAACGTTTCCGGAAGACGTACTGATGATGGCAGTCCGGTTCACGGGCGGAGGCGAGAGATTGACGGAGGTCAGCGAAACGGTGCGATCATCGCCGTCCGCGTCGCGGATGTCGAACTGGGTTGTGATGCCCGCGCTTGCTGGAAAGAGCGCAGCGTTCAGCTCGTCGATTTCAGACGGGACGTTGGTGTTGATCAGGTCGATTCCGTTGACTCGGAAGATGCGTGAGCCGCGTTCGAACGCCGCCTGGCCGCCAGTCACCGCCGCCGCAGGCGAGCCGGGCTCGGTATAGCGGACCCGGAAATCGCGCGGGGGCGTTGTGGACAGGGCGAGGAGGCTCGCGCCGTATGTGGCACGCGGCGCGGCATTCCGCCGGGCAAGATACGCGGTCGTCGGCTCACTGAAGTGAAAGTCGTCCTTGTCCTTTCCGGACGCCGTGCGCTCGAAGCTGCGGAGGACGGCGAAATAGTCGATGCGGTTGGGAAAATCTGCGGGGTTGCGGTCCGTGACTTCATTATTCCAGAGATAGGTTTCGTTTGTCCATGAACGCAGCCAGAAACGTTCGTCAAGCGCCGTGCCGGGCCGGTCCGGAAATGCGTTGCCTTCAATGTCCCGTCCGGTGCGCACAACCTCGCACCGATCCTTGTAACCGCTGGCGGCAGGATAGACGCCTGGAACCCAGGTCGGGCCGGTCGGGGGAGGAGGCGGAGGGGTTTGTCCGGAACCGCCGCCGCCACCACCGCCGCAAGCCGCCAGCGAAACAGTCGCAAGCAATACGAGGAATGCCGCAGCTGCGGCACGCGTGTGTGATACCCAGACACTAGACCGAATTCTTGTCATCCTGACGTCACCTGCCTGTTTGATTTGCCAAATTGTTCAAGCTTGGCCGAAAGGTCAAATCATTTTCGCCCCGCGCGGGGACGATCGCGGTTTCAGAGGGTTTAGCACCAGCGCGGCGCGCGTCGCCGG
>JBGTKE010000433.1:0-2799 GCA_041744775.1 Hyphomonas sp.
GGCCGCCATCATCCAGCCTCCCCGCGGGACGACGCCGCGCGCCGGCGGCGCACTTCGCGGTAGGCTTCGTGGAACGCGTCGAGGGTTGCGGGCTGCTGCGCGATGCCGTTCTGTTTGGCGCGGTGCGCCTCGAACCGGGCAGGGTCCCAGATCTTGAAACTCTCGATCGCGCCGGTGAACCGGATGCGCCCGGAGATGCCGGCAGCCTCGCAGAACTCGTCCGGAAGCCTGATGCGCCCGGTATCATCAATCTTGAGGTCGGCCGAACCGGCAATCACCGACGTGACGAAGGCCTCGCGAACGGGAGATTGCAGCGGCAGTTCGGCGAGCGTCTCGGCATAGAGTTCCATCAACGCCTCGCCGCCGCCTTCCAGCGCGCCGGATCCGTCCGGCGCTATCCAGATGAAAACGCGGGAGTTTCCGCCCAGCGCAGCGCGATAGGGTGCCGGGATCGAAACCCGCCCTTTTGCGTCAATAGCGCCCTCATAGGTGGAATAAAACACCCGCCCGTCCTGTTCTCGAAATGCCTCAACCCCGCCATGGGTAAACCATGTGTTAAATTGGAATATCATGGGCAGGTATGGGTCTCAATGGGCGCAACGAGCGAATCGGGATTTCCACATAAGTTCAATAAGGGAACAAAGCACGCCCATCGGCGGAACTCAGTATATAACGCAGATGGGATGAGGCGGTTAGCGAACAGAATTCTTTCGGCTTTACCGGGACATAGGCCGGTGTGTTGCGATGCGGCATCGGTCCCTGGGGAAGCGTTGCATCTACCAGAACGGGCAAGGAACCTTACAAGGCCGCAATGTCGTCCTGCCCGGTTTCCGGGCCGCCCGGGCAAACTCCGGGAACGGATCGTCCGTAACCGGAAAACCGTGCCCGGACTATGCCTCAGATGAAAACCATCCGGCCCCGGAGCATAGGCGCATTCGAAGCGGGGGAGGATCGAAGCGGCTCCAGAGCCGGATGGCATCTCGGGAATTGCGTGAATTCGGAATAATCCAGCCCGCGTGATAAGAAAAATTGATTATCTCCAAGCTTTATATAGATACACTCTATGATCCTTCCCACCCTCCGTCAGCTCCAGTTCCTCGTCGCGTTAGGCGAAACCGGCTCCTTCTCGCGCGCCGCCGAGGCCTGCCATGTCACCCAGCCGACCCTGTCGGCGGGTATCAAGGAACTCGAGGACCTGTTCGGCGTCTCGCTTGCCGAGCGCGAGTCGCGCGGCGCCACGCTCACCCATGCCGGCGAGATTGCCGCTGCCCGCGCCTCCGCCCTGCTGGCCGACGCCCATTCCCTCGTCCAGTCCGTCACGAGCGCGGGCGAACTCTTTTCCGGACCGTTCAATCTCGGCGCCATCCCGACGATTGCGCCGTTCGTCCTGCCCCAGACGGTCAGTGTACTGACCAGGACGTATCCGGATCTCAGGCTCTACCTTACCGAGGATCGGACCAGCCGCCTGATCGACCAGCTCAAGGCCCGCACACTGGACGCCGCCTTCATTGCCTTGCCCTGGGACGCGCCCGGCATCGAGACCCTGGCCCTCTTCGACGACGAATTCCTGCTGGCCGCGCCGGCGGGCCATCCCCTCTCCCGCAAGAACGGCCTCGCGCCGGAAGACCTCAAGGACGAGGACCTGTTGCTGCTCGATGATGGCCACTGCCTGCGCGAGCATGCCATGTCGGTCTGCCGGCTGAAGTCCGGCCCGGGGCGCGACCAGGTCTCGGCGACATCACTCGGTACGCTGATCAACATGGTCGCGGGCGGGCTCGGCGTTTCGCTGATCCCGAGGCTCGCCACCGATAACGGCCTCGCGCTCGGGCCCGACGTCGCGATCCGTGCCTTCGTGACACCGGTCATCGGCCGCCAGGTCGGCATCGCCTGGAAAGCCGGCAGTGCCCGCGCCGCCGAAGCCCGCCTGCTCGGCGAGATCGTGAAATCAGCCCTTTCGCAAGGCCCTTCCTGCGCCATCCGCGCACCCCTTGAAAGCAATCCATGACAAAACTGTTCGAGGAGCTCGACTACCAGCCCACGCCCATCGGCGCCCTGACGCTGCGCCGCCGCCATGACTTTGCCCTCGGAAAGGAGGTGTACGAGATCAAGCTCGGCGAAGAATTCCTCATGTCCAGCGCCTTCACCGCCTCGGAAATCGCGCTGGCAGACCTCGGACTTGCGCCGCTTGCCGGCGACCAGCTGGATGTTGTCGTCGGCGGTCTCGGCCTCGGTTACACCGCGCGCGCGGTTCTGCAGAATGACAATGTCCGTTCACTGATTGTCGTCGACATGCTCGCGGCCGTCATCGGCTGGCACACGTCGGGCCTCTTGCCCCTCGGCCGGGAAATCACGTCCGACCCGCGCTGCACCCTGGTCGAGGGCGACTTCTTCGAGATGGCGCGCGGCGCGCAGGGCTTCGACCCGTCCGCCCCCGGCCGCCAGTTTGACGCGGTCCTCGCCGACATCGACCATTCGCCCGAGGCCCTGCTCGATGCGCGCAGCACGTCCTTCTACCATCCTGAAGGCCTGCGCGAACTCAGCGCCCACCTGAAGCCCGGCGGCCTCTTCGGTCTCTGGTCGAATGACAAGCCCGACCCCGCCTTCACACAGCGCCTTCAAGGCGTATTCGCCAGCGCCTCGGCCGAAGCGGTCACCTTCGACAATCCGCTTCAGGACGCGGCCTTCACCCAGACCGTCTACCTCGCGCGCAAGGCCGCTGCGCGCCCGCTCACCGCTTGAGCCCCGGCGCCTGCCCCGTCTGCGCTGCGCCCGGACCGGCGCCGTACCAGTCCGCGCGCG
>JBGTKE010000434.1:0-5110 GCA_041744775.1 Hyphomonas sp.
TGGCAACATGACGCCAGTCGTGTTCGGTTCGGCGCTGCGCTATTTCGGCGTGGCGGAACTGCTCCGCACGCTGCACACCTACGCCCCGGCGCCGCGCGACCAGAAGGCGGTGAAGAAGTCCGAGCCGATCCGCGTGCATGCGACGGACCCGAATGTCACCGGCTTCGTGTTCAAGATCCAGGCGAACATGGACCCCAACCACCGCGACCGCGTCGCCTTCGTGCGCCTCTGCTCCGGCGAGTTCCGGCGCGGCATGCGCCTGAAGACCGCCGGCGGCAAGCAGCTGAATATCCACAACCCGATGATGTTCATGGCGCAGGACCGCGAGATCGCCGAAACCGCCTATGCGGGCGATGTCATCGGGGTATCCAACCATGGCCAGCTGCGCGTCGGCGACTCATTGTCCGAGAGCGGAGAAATCCAGTTCGGCGGCATTCCGAACTTCGCGCCGGAACTCCTGCGCCGCGCCCGCGTGAAAGATCCCATGAAGGCGAAACACCTGCGAAAGGCGCTCGAAAGTCTCGCCGAAGAAGGCGTCACGCAGCTGTTCACACCGCAGATCGGCTCCGACATGATCGTCGGCGCCGTCGGCCAGCTGCAATTCGAAGTGATGATCGAGCGGATGACCGCCGAATACAGCCTCGAGGTCTTCTTCGAGCCGGCGCCCTACAATGTGGCGCGCTGGATTTCCTCGGACGATCCGAAAAAGATCGAGGAGTTCCTGGAGAAGAACAAGTCCGCCTCAGGTACGGACCTTGACGGTGCGCCGGTCTACCTGGCGAAGAACGCCTGGGATGTCGGCTACGCGCAGGAAAAGAATCCGGGGATCCGGTTCACGGCGATCAAGGAACGGGCACTTTAGTTCGGGGCTAGTTGCCGGCGATTTCGCCGCTGAGCGTGTCCGGCTGGGCTTCCACGCTCGCTTCGCCCCAGTAGCTGGCATCGACGCGCGGCGAGACGCCGGAGGTCGCGAGCAGGTTCTCTTCGGATTTCCCGGCGCCGCGTTTGAGTTCGCACCGCGCGCCCGAACTGCCATAGGCTTCGACGAACGACCAGGACTGGCAGATTGCCTCGTTGCCGCAGGCCGCCTGGCAAGCGAGGGCGGTGGAGCCGGCATCGACCCGGTAGGTCGAGCCATGGCGGTAGCGGTAGACTTCGTGGCCGGGCGAGGCCGGGCCCCGGGAGGCTTCGGTGGCCGTCAGGCGGTCGATCTGCGGCGAGGAGACGGCCTTGCGGGAGACGCCATCGGCGCTCGCGGCGAGTCCGAGGCAAGCGGCGGCAACAAACATGATGGCGAAACGCATGGGGACACTCCTGCGGGAATATAGCAGGGACACCCTAGACGAGGCGCGTTAACGAAGCGTTTGCTCTACAATCAGGGCCAATCAGTTCGGCAAACTCTCTCGTTTTTCCTCGATTTCGAGCCATTCCATCTCGATATTTTCGAGCTCCTTCCGGGCGGCGCCTATGCGGGCGGATTTCTTCGTGAAGGCGGCCGCGTCGCGGGCGTAGAGCCCGGCATCGGCGAGGTCTTTCTCCAGCGCCGCGATCTCCGCCTGCAGTTTCGGGATCAGGGCGTTGATCTCCTTCTGCCGGTGCTCGTCCTTGAAGGAGAGTTTCGCGGCGGGCCTCGCCTTCGGAGCGGGCAGGGCAGCGGACCTGGATTTGTCCGTCCTCGGCGCATTTTTCAGGCGCACGCCCTTCAGCTGTTCCTGCGCGTCGCTCCAGCCCCCGGCGGTCTGGATCCATTCGCCGTCGCCGAGCGGGCAGAGGCAGCTGGTCACCGTGGAATCGAGAAACGCCCGGTCATGGCTGACGAGGATCAGCGTGCCCTCATAGGCGAGCAGCATGTCTTCCAGGAGGTCCAGCGTCTGCATGTCGAGATCGTTGGTCGGCTCGTCCATCACCAGCAGGTTCGAGGTCTGCGCAAGGCCGATGGCCAGCGCCAGCCGGTTTCGTTCACCGCCCGACAGCGCGCCGACCGGCTGGCGCAGCTGTTCCGGGCGGAAAAGGAAGTCCTTCGCATAGGCCGCGATATGGCGCTGGTTGCCCTGCACGTTGATGGAGTCGCCGCCCATCGGGGCGAGCGCTTCCCACATCGTATCGGTGGCGTTCAGGCTCTCGCGCGTCTGGTCCTGATAGGTCACCTGCAGCGTTTTCGAATGCGTCACCGTACCCGCGTCCGGCTTGATCTCGCCGAGCAGCAAGCGCACCAGCGTGGTCTTGCCCGCGCCGTTCGGGCCGATGATGCCGATCCGGTCGCCGCGCAGGATGCGCAGGTCGAGCGATTTCGCGATCACCAGCGGACCGTCCGCCGTCTGGAATGTCTTGGCGAGACCCTTCGCCTCGATCACCTTCTTGCTCATCGCCTCGCCGGCATCGGCGCTGAACTCGGCCAGCGACTTGCGGTCATTCAGGGCGCTGCGCATCTGCGCATGGTCGACCCTCATCTGGCGCAGCCGGGCGAGGCGGCCTTGGTTGCGCTTCCTCCGCGCTGTGACGCCGCGCGCCAGCCAGTGCTGCTCATCCTTCAGCTGGGTTGTCATCCGGCGCAGCTGGCGCTCGTCCTCCTCCTCGATCTGCTCCGCCCACTGATCGAACTTGATATAGCCTTCCGGGCTTTTCAGCACCTTGCCCTGGCGCAGCCAGAGCGTGTTGGTCGATACCGTCTCGAGAAAGCGCCGGTCGTGGCTGACCACCAGCACGACGCCGTTGAACGCCTTCAGGCGGCCCTCGAGGTATTCGATCATCCGCACATCGAGATGGTTCGTCGGCTCGTCCAGGAGCAGGATCGTCGGCTGCTTTGCAAACGCCTTCGCCAGCGCCGCGCGGCGCTTCTGCCCGCCCGACAGCGTCTTCGGATCGGCCTCCGGATCAATGCCGAATTCCATGATCTCGGCTTCGGCCATATAAGCGCCGTCGAGGCCTTCGGCGACATAGTCGAGCACCGTGTCAAAGCCGGTCACATCCGGCTCCTGCGCGACGGTCGCATAGGTGATGCCGGGCTGGCGCCAGACTTCGCCGGAATCGGGCTCGATCACCTCGGAGATGATCTTCATCAGCGTCGACTTGCCCGCCCCGTTCCGGCCCACCAGCGCCGTGCGCTCGCCCTTGGAGAGGGCCAGCGTCACGCCTTCGAACAGCGGTCCGCTGCCGAAAGTGAGGCGGACATTGGTGAGGGAAATCAGGGGGGGCTGGGCCATGCCGGGGAGATAGCCGCTGACGCGCCCCGGCGCTAGGGCTTGCCGCGAGGGGAAGGCTGGACGGACAGGGCTTCCGCACGGAAAGTGCGTTCCATGCCGGAACTCACTCTCCCCGAAGGCTACGCGCCCCACTTCCGCAAATCCCGGTTCACCGATCCGTGGGAGCCGCTCTTTTCGCGCGCCGCGGCACGTGAGGTGTCGATCGGCCTCTGGCTCGCCGAGGCCCACTGCAATTCGCGCGGCCTCGTGCATGGCGGCCTGATCGCCTCGCTGGCCGACAATGCGATGGGCCTCTCCTGCATGGCCGCGATGGCGACAGAAGGCCGGGCGCCCGCGGGCGGCCTCGTCACCGTCACTCTGTCCACAGACTACCTCGGCAGCGCCCGCCTCGGCCAATGGCTCGCCACCGACACGCATTTCGTCAAGACCGGGGGCTCCCTCTGCTTTGCGGGTTGCCTGGTGCGGGCCGACGGGGAGCCGGTTGCCCGCGCCAACGCCACCTTCAAGGTTCTCGCTGCGAAATAGCGGGCTGGCCGCCATATTGCAGGCCGGCGGTCAAACCGAATCTTGCCCGAACCGGCCCTCCAGATGCCAGACATTAACCTTGCCGCGCTAAGCCAGCCTGTGCCGCCAAGGGACGGCGCGCTCGCTCATGGCCGGGCGAACAAGGTAGCGGTGCCCTAATGCTGAAGATGCAGATCCTGAAAGGCGCTTCCTGGCTGCTCGCCGGACGCCTCGCCAGCAATGCGCTTGGCCTGCTCAGCACACTGATCGCCGCGCGCCTTCTGGTGCCGGAGGATTTCGGCCTGATGGCGGTGGCGATGAGCGTGCTGGCGATTGCCGGCGCGGTCGTGGAACTGCCCGTCGGCGTCGCCCTCGTGCAGATGAAGACCGCCGACACGGCCGATTTCGACACCGCCTGGACGATCAACCTCCTGCGCGGCGTGATCATTGCCGCGCTGATGCTGGCGGCGGCCTGGCCGATCTCGGTCCTGATGGAGGATGCGCGCCTCGTCGGCCTCGTCGCGGCGCTCGCGGCCTATCCGCTGATCCTCGGCTTCAGGAATTCCTGGTTCGAGCAGTACATCCGCGACATGGATTTCCGCCGCGAGGCGATGCTCGACCTCGCCGCCAAGTTCGTCTCGCTGGCCGTCACCGTCTGGGTCGGCTACGCCACGCGCAGCTACTGGGCCCTGCCGCTCGGCCTGATCGCCTCGGCCGCCGCCGCCAGCATCGGCTCCTTCCTCCTGCGCCCGCAGGTGCCGGGCCTCAGCCTCAGCCGGTTCCGCAAGTTTTTCGGCTTCTCGCTCTGGATCGGCCTCGGCAACATTGCCGACAGCCTGCGCGATGCCAGCACCACTTTCTTCATCGGCCGCCTCCTCGGCCACGCCAAGCTCGGCGCCTTCGCGGTCGGCTCGCAGTTCGGCGAGCGGCTGGAACTCGTCCTCTACACGCCGATGGAACGCACCCTGTTTGCCGCCTTCAGCTCCATCCAGGATGATATCGTCCGTATACGCAGCGCCTATCTCAGCAGCCTGCATCTGGGCTTTGCGGTGATCCTCCCGGTCTGCGCCGGGATGGGCCTGCTCGCGCCGGAAATCATCGCCGTCGCGCTGGGGCCGGACTGGTCGCATGCAGCGCTGGTGCTGAGCGTCATTGCGCCGGTCACGGCCGTCTATCTGATCGCAGGCCTCAGCAATTCGCTCACCAACGCGCTTGGCCATCCGAAGGCCTTGTTCCGTTTCAAGCTGGTTTCGCTGGCGCTGCACATCCCGGCGCTCTCGTACGGCCTGATCGCCTTCGGTCTCGCCGGCGCACTCGCGGCCTGCGCGCTGAATGCGCTTATCTGGTACGGATTCAGCATCCATGTCGCGGGCAGGGTCACGGGTCTCACCCGCTGGGCGCAG
>JBGTKE010000435.1:0-2020 GCA_041744775.1 Hyphomonas sp.
GCACGGCCGCCAGAGCCAGCTCGATCACCCGCTCCTGGCCGAAGATCGCCCGGCCGATTTCGGACTTCACGCGCGCCAGCGCTTCGGTCGCCGCGCCGGCGTCCGCCACGGCGGTTTCAGGACTCAGTGTTGTATCGGCCATTTCGCCTCGGTTCTCCGGCTTCACGTCAACGCGTTACAAGCCTATTTGTAAGGCGTGATTTTGGCGGAGAAAGATGTGACATCCAGCCCCGGCACCAGTTTTGGCCTCGAAGACACGCTTAAGGCCATCTTGCCGGAAGGCAAGTTCGCGGGCCCGCTGCCGCCGGTTCACCTATGGAATCCGGACAAATGCGGCGATATCGGCATGGAAATCCGCGCCGATGGCAGCTGGTGGCATGAAGGCGGCCGCATCACCCGCGAGCGCATGGTGAAACTCTTCTCCCGCATCCTGCGCAAGGATGAGGACGGGGTGACCTACCTCGTCACACCCTACGAGAAAGTGATCGTGCAGGTCGAGGACGCCCCCTTCCTTGCCGTGCGGCTGGACCGGACGGGCGAGCCAGGATCGGACCAGCAACTCACCTTTCTCACCAACCTCGACTACGAAACCGTTGCCGGCCCCGAGGCGCCCCTGCGCGTCGAAACTGACCCCGCCACCGGCGAACCTTCGCCCTACGTCCTCGTACGCGGCCGCCTCGAGGCGAAGCTGACACGCCCCGTCTTCTACGAACTGGTAGATATGGCGGTGCCCGCCCCGGACGGTACGGACCGTCTCGGTGTCTGGAGCCGGGGTGTCTTTTTCCCTCTCGGCCCGGCGGCCTGAGGCGCGCCGATGTCCTATGCCGGCCTTGAGGATTTCATCGACCGCGTGCGCGCCCGGCTCGACCCGCCGCTTGGCGATGGCCGCCTGATCGCAAGCGGCGACATGGATTTCCTGACGCCGGACGAGGTCGCGATCATCCGCCCCGCCGCCGTCCTGTTCGGCGTCATTCCCCGCCGCGAAGGGGCGACCGCGCTGCTCACGCTGCGTCCCGATTCGATGTCCGACCATGCCGGGCAGGTGGCGCTGCCCGGCGGCAAGGTCGACCCGATCGATCTCGACGAGGTCGCCGCTGCCCTGCGCGAGGCGCATGAGGAAGTCGGCATTGCACCGCACGACGTCGATGTCCTCGGGAAGGGCGCGGCCTATATCACCGGCACGCGCTACCGGATCACCCCGGTCGTCGGCCTGCTGCCGCACGACTTCAATCCCGTGCCGGAGCCGGGCGAAGTCGCCGCCGTGTTCGAGACGCCGCTCGAATTCCTGATGAATGCCCGGAATCACACGACCGGCGAGGCCTTCTATAAGGGCAAGCATCGCACCTATTACGAGATGCCTCACAACGGCTACCGCATCTGGGGCGTCACCGCCGGCATCATCCGCCGCCTCTACCAGACCGTTTACGAAAGCGATTGATCGCGCGCCTTGGGCCCGGGCTGGCCAATTCAGGGTTCCTCAAGCTGGCGCGCGGCCCTATGTAGGCTTCAGACGTGTTCATAAAGGGAATGTGCCGACGTGGCCGGACGCCTTCTGATCGAATTATTCATATTCTCGCTGCCCTTCCTGGTGTTTGGCCTCTACCTGCTCGCCACCAGCTCGGCGGAGGATGCCGGCCAGCGCAAGTGGCCGATCCAGATGCTGTTCCTCGTCGGTATCGGACTTGCGACCCTCGCCTGGTTCGTGATGATCGCGCTGGAGCCGCGCAACCGGGGCATGTGTATCGAGCCGGCGCGCGTCGAGAACGGCCAGGTGATTCCCGCCCGCTCCTATCCGTGCGAGCACCGGCCGCAAGATGTGGGTATCCCGCGTTCGCGTGAGGCGCCGCCCGCCGATGACCCCGCCTGACCTGCTGAGCGCCGCCTGGCTGAACACCCCGGCGGCCCGCGCCGTAATGGGCGCACTGGAGGCAGCGCGTCCCGGCGGGGCGCGCTTTGTCGGCGGCTGCGTACGCAATTCGCTGCGCGGACTGCCGGCGAGTGATATCGACATCGCCACCCA
>JBGTKE010000436.1:0-8302 GCA_041744775.1 Hyphomonas sp.
GACCCGCCACCATCGCTCGCCTGCGCCACCGGCAACACGCCCGCAGCCACCGCCGCCGCCGCGCCTCCGGACGATCCACCTGCAATGCGCGTGCGGTCCCAGGGATTGCGTGTCTGGCCATACAGCGTGGATTCGGTCGTCAGAGTCAGGCCGAACTCAGGTGTCGTGGTCGAGCCGAAGAAGACGAGGCCCGCCTCGCGGTAGCGCTTCACCAGCGTCGTATCGTCCGTACTCACCACATCCTTGTAAGCCCTGCTGCCCCCGGTCAGCGGCGCGCCCTTGACGCCGACCGCAAGGTCCTTGGTCACGAACGGCACGCCGGCATACGGTCCCTCGAGTTCGCCCTTCGCAATCTGCTCGCGCGCAAGATCCGGATACAGCGCCGCAAAACAGTTCACCCGCGCCTGCGCCTTCTCGGCGCGGGCCATAGCCGCCTCAATCAGCTCTGACGGTGTGACCTTCTTCTCGCGCACGAGCTGCGCGAGGCCCAGTCCATCATGTTCCGTCATCGGATGTCCTTCCCGATCAGTGTCATTCGCCCTATCCCCGGCGTTGCCAGATCAGGCGGCCCATGTCCGACTGTGTCACGAGATACGCGCCGGAAAAGCTGTAGGTCGCCGCCGGGGTGAAGTCCGGCAGCGGCGCGGCGTAGACCGACAATGTACGACCATCGGCGCGCCATTCGCCTTCGAAATCAATTGTGCGCCCGCCATCATAGGACCAGTCGCCACCGCCGCCGATCGATTCCGTGTACTGCACGACACGGCCGTCGCCGTGCAGCTCCATGGTCATCACCGTCGTGTACGAGGCGAAGTTTCCGCCGCCGCTGTTGATGATGTTCTCGTTGGCCCAGATGCCCACAAGGCGCGCGTCGCGCTGCGCGGCCACCGGTTGCGGCTGCGCCTGGGGCTCAGCGGGCGGCGGTGTATCGAAGGAAAGCTGGGGCGCAGGCGCTGGGGCCGGCCGTTCCGGATCGGCAGGCACCGCTTCAATGCGGGGCGCCTCGCCAATCTCCGTTTCCGCGAAACCGGAGTCGAGAACCAGGTCTGCAGGCTGGGGGTCATCTGCGGGCGGCGCGGCCTGCGAACAGGCGCCGAGCACGAGCGCGGCAAACAGGATTGCAAGTCTCATCGGCGGGGCTCCTCTGCATCAGGCCGCGAGAAATCTCTCACAGTTCGCGAAGCGCGCAAACAGGCTTCAGTGATCCTCGCCCAGCGCGGTGTGCATCTCGTCATCCGACCAGCCAAAATGATGGCCGAGTTCATGGATAAACACATGGGAAACCAGTTCCTCGATGGTCGTGTCGCCGCGCCACGCCCATTCGAACAGGATCGGCAGGCGGTAGAGATAGACCAGCGGGCGCTCCGGCGATGGCTGCGTCACGCTTTCAAGCGTCAGCGGCACGCCGACATAGAGCCCGGTCAACTCCAAAGCGTCATCAATTTCCATCTCGTCGAGGATCCCGTCCTCGGCATAATCCATCACCAGGATGCGCACATCGCCGGCCGCCTTGCGCATGAATTCCGGCAGCTCTGCGAAACACTTTTCCGCGCAGGCGAGCATTTCCTCCACGCCCGGCGCCGTCAGCGCAAACGCGCTCATTCGAGCACGACTGCCGTGCCGGAGACGGCGACCATCATCATCGAGCCATTCTGTCCGATCACGCCATAGTCGAACTTTATGGCGACAACGGCGTTGGCGCCCACTTTGCGGGCGGCTTCCTTCATTTCTTCCAGCGCCGCCTCGCGCGATTCGCGGATCGTGCTCTCATAGGATTCCGAGCGTCCACCCACGAGATTGGTGAAGCCGGCAAGGATGTCCTTGCCCAGATGCGCGCCAATGATGACTTCCCCGCAGACAATGCCGTTGTAACCCGCGATCTTGCGCCCTTCGATGATGTTGGTCGTGGAAAGTATCATGCGCCGTTCGTCCTTATTCCGCTGCGGTCAGGGCCGGATCCGTCTTGCCATCCAGCAATTCGAGCATGCGAATCGCGCTGTCGGCAATCACGGTGCCCGGAGGGAAGATGGCGGCGGCCCCGGCGGTGCGCAAGGCGTCGAAATCCTGCGGCGGGATGACCCCGCCCACGATGATCCGCGCATTCGCTGCGCCTTCATTGCCAAGCGCGCGCTTCAGTTCCGGCACCAGCGTCAGGTGGCCCGCCGCGAGCGACGAGGCCGCGACAATATCCACGCCCGCAGCCCGCGCATCGCGTGCGGCCTCTTCCGGCGTCTGGAACAGCGGACCAATCTCGACCTCCCAGCCGAGATCCATCAGCGCCGAGGCGACAACCTTCTGCCCACGGTCATGCCCGTCCTGGCCCATCTTGGCGATGTAGATCTTCGGCTTGCGCCCATGCGCCTTCACATATTTCGCGGCGAGGTCCTTGGCGTATTCCGCCTTGTCATTGCCCTTCACGCCGCCGCCATAGACGCCCTTGATTGAGCGAATGACGGCGCTGTGGCGGCCCTGGCTGCGCTCCACGGCTTCGGAAATCTCGCCCACGGTCGCCTTAGCGCGCGCCGCGTCCACCGCGAGGGCCAACAGGTTGCCTTTACCGCTCGCGGCGGCGTCTGCGATGGCATTGAGCTTCGCCTCGACCTCGGCGCCATTGCGCTCCGCCTTCAGCCGCGCGAGCTTCTCGAGCTGCATCCGGCGCACGGCGGCGTTGTCGACCTTCAGGACGGGTACATCTTCGTCCTCATCCAGCAGGAACTTGTTGACGCCCACCACTGTCTGCGTGCCGGAGTCGATGCGCGCCTGCGTGTTGGCCGCGGCTTCCTCGATGCGCAGCTTCGGCAGACCCTGTTCGATGGCCTTCGCCATGCCGCCCATCGCCTCGACTTCGGCGATATGCTTCAGCGCTTTTGCCGCGAGATCATGCGTCAGGCGCTCGACATAATAGCTTCCGCCGAACAGGTCGATCGACTGGCAGGCGCCCGCTTCCTGCTGCAGCAGGATCTGCGTGTTGCGCGCGATCCGGGCGGAGAAGTCCGTGGGCAGAGCAAGCGCTTCGTCGAAGCTGTTGGTGTGCAGGCTCTGAGTCTGCCCGCCCGCCGCCGCGATGGCCTCGAGGCAGGTGCGGATGACGTTGTTGTAGACATCCTGCGCCGTCAGGCTCCAGCCGGAGGTCTGCGAGTGCGTCCGCAGGCTGAGAGATTTGGTGGACTTCGGCGCAAAATTCTCCTGCACCAGTTTCGCCCAGATCAGGCGCGCAGCGCGCATCTTGGCGACTTCCATGAACGTGTTCATGCCGATGGCCCAGAAGAAGGAGAGGCGCGGCGCAAACGCATCCACATCCAGCCCGGCGGCCACGCCCGCCCGGATATACTCGATACCATCCGCCAGCGTGTAGGCGAGCTCCAGGTCCGCCGTCGCGCCCGCTTCCTGCATATGATAGCCGGAGATCGAGATCGAATTATACTTCGGCATCTTCTGCGACGTGTAGGCAAAGATATCCGAAATGATCCGCATGCTGGGCTTCGGCGGATAGATATAGGTATTGCGTACCATGAACTCTTTCAGAATGTCGTTCTGAATGGTTCCGGCCAGCTTCTCCGGCGTGACGCCCTGTTCCTCCGCTGCCGCGATATACAATGCGAGGATCGGCAGAACCGCGCCGTTCATCGTCATCGAGACGGACATCTGGTCCAGCGGAATGCCGGAGAACAGCGTGCGCATGTCATAGATCGAGTCGATCGCCACACCCGCCATGCCGACATCGCCGGAAACCCGTACGTGATCGGAATCATAGCCCCGGTGCGTCGCCAGATCGAACGCGACCGACAGGCCCTTCTGCCCCGCCGCAAGGTTGCGGCGATAGAAGGCGTTAGAATCCTCCGCCGTCGAAAATCCCGCATACTGACGGATCGTCCAGGGTTGGTTCGTGTACATGGTCGGGTAAGGCCCCCGCCCGAAAGGCGCAAGACCCGGATAGTCATCCACAAAGTCCAGCCCCGCGCGATCCGCGGCGGTGTAAGCCGTCTTCACTGCAATGCCTTCCGGCGTCTGCCAAGGCTCGCCCAGCTTCGGCTTGCCCGCCTTCACGGCCGGCGTTTCAAGCGCGAGTTTCGTGAAATCAGGAAATTTGGTCACTGGGTCACTCCCAACTCAGCATGGGCAAGTTGTAGCAGGTGCACCACATCGGCGCCCGCAAAGATGTTGGCATCGATGCCCGGGCCTTCATGCTTGCCCGCGAGCCAGACTCGTTGGGCGCCGGCCTTCTTCAGCGCCTCGGCGGCGCCTCCTGCTTCGGCTTCGTATATCTTGTCGGTGCTGCACAGCACCGCGATGCGCGCGCCGGAGGCCTTGAACGCGGCCGCCAGTTCCGCCACCGTCTTTGGCGGCACGGGCGGCTCTTTCGAGACGATCCCGCCTGCCGCAAAGAAGTTGCGTGCAAAGTCTGCCCGCGCCGTGAATTCCGCGAGGCTGCCCAGCGTCGCCAGAAACACCGCAGGCGGACGATCCGCGCGTCCTGCCGCATCGCGCAGCGCTTCAAATGGCGCGGCGAGGCGGATGGCCTCGAGGGCAGGGGCCGCCGCATCGGCGCCGCCCGCTATCGCCGCCTTTATGAAATGCTGGATACCTGCTGTCGAAAACCCGTTGCGCGGCTTCGGCGCTTCCACGTCCGCGACCGGCGCGCCGATCTCCTCGATCAGCGGATATTCGCTGACGCCGGTGATCAGAATCTTCCGCCGTGCAATGTCCTTCGCCCGCGCATCGCGCACAGCGCCCACGCGCGCATTGAACGCGCCGGCCATCAGCGAAGCCGAAAAGCCGCCTTCGCCCTCGATTTTCTGGAATTCCCCCCAGGCCGCCTTGGCGAGATCGTCCGCCAGCGTCTCGGTGAACCAGGCCCCACCGGTCGCGTCCGCCACCCGGCCGAGCTGGCTTTCTTCCATGGCGATGATCTGCGTATTGCGTGCGATGCGGCGGCCAAGTTCTTCCGGCAGGCCCAGCGTTTCATTGAACGCGCGCACCGTCAGGATATCCGCGCCGCCCACTGCACCCGCAAAGGCCGCGGACGTGGCGCGCAGCATGTTCGTCCACGGATCATACTTCGTCAGCATCCGCGCCGAGGTCACGCCCTGCAAACGCATCGGCGAGGCCTCCAGCGCCAAGGCATCCAGGCAGCGCGCCCAGAGGCGCCGCGCCGCGCGCAGCTTGGCAATGCCGACGCCGTAGTTTGCATCCAGAGACAGCGCAAAGGTGGAGTTCGCCGCGATCCGCGCCACATCTGCATGCCCGTCCAGCCGCCGCAGCGTATCAATGGCCGAAGCGATCAGCGCCCCCAGCTCCTGCGCTTCCGATCCGCCCGCCTCGTGCACCATTCGCGCATCGACCCGGAACAGGCCTGCCAGCGGAAACTTCTCGCCCAGCGCGCTGGCCACCGCGCCATGCCGCGCGAACGCCGCGTCGACGCCGCCCACCAGCGTACCCATTCGCGCAAGGCAGCCGAGCGGGTCCATGTTGAAGTCCAGCTTCAGGCCCGCCGCATTCTCCTGCGTTTCGCCCCAGAGGCCCAGCAACGCCGCTGCCGGTGCACCCGGCGACGTCGCATGGTCCAGCGCCACGCCCGCCATGTCCGCCCGCACACCCGCGAGCGCCACATCAAAGTCCGCCGCCTCGGTGATCTGCACACCAGCCTTGCCTGCCGGATCCAGCGCGATCTCGATCGACGAGACTCCGCGCTCCAGATCGCGCAGGATTTCGGCATGGGTTTGCACCGCAGAAGGATGAGCAAAGGATTGCCTGATGTCCCAGGGCAGCCACTTGTCCGGCGCCGCCGTCTTGCCGCGCAGGAAGGGCGCCGCGCCGGGAAGGCCCAGCGGATCGCCGGCGCCCGCAAAATCGCTCTCGCGGTAGAGCGCCTTGACGGCGATACCGTCCGCCGTCTTGCGGGTCAGCGTCTCGGCGCCTTTCCCCTTCAAGGCCTTTTCGACCTCGCGCAGCCAATCGGCTTCGGTGGCTTCGGGGAATGCGGAACTGAAGGGGAGGATGTCGTCTGCCATGGCGCGGGATTTAGTTCATTCCCCAGGCGCTTGTGAACCATTTCTTTTTGGGCAACGCGACACCAAAGCAGGCCCTTGACCCGTACGGTCCAGCATGCGATTGAGAATTATTCGCAAAACTGGAGACCAAGCCGTGCGCCCGTCCCGTCAATTCGATACCGAGAGCTTCCGGACACCCATAAACGACGCCTCGGACGCATCCGAACTGGCGGGCATCTACCGAACCTGTCCCGTGAACAATACTGACCCCGCCGGCCCCGTTTCCTCCCCGATGCCGGTCAGCGGGCCCCTGTGTGACTGGATTGATTCGCAGGCGAATGTGCTTGTTCTCTGGCTCGACCGCTTGATCGCGGAGGGCGACCCCGGCGACCTCGTCAGCATGGTACACCGCCAGCAGGCCTGGCTGGAGCTTTTGCGCACCTGCATGCACCGGGGTTGACCCCCCGCGTCATGCGTTGAGGCTTCTCTACCTGAGTAAATCAGGTGGCGAATGCAATTTGAACCATGTTCTATACGGTAACTTTAATGTTCTCGCTTACGAGACGCATCAGCCCTGTGATGCACTGGCGCGTCTTGCTGGTATCCATCGCTAACCGACAGGTGACCCCACATGTCCGACACGACTTCGAATGCCTCCAAACGTGCCAAAGCCGCTGCCGGCAAAGCAACGAAAGAACTCGAGGCGCGCCTTGAGTCCCTCCGCGACGACGTGGACGACATTATGAAAACGCTTGGCAAGAAAGCCGGCAAGCAGGGCGACGAAGTGCCTGGGGTGTTTTCCGGCAATCCCGTCGAGCATCTGATGGACGAATTGCGCGACATCATCGGCGACATCAAGCATCAGGCCAGCGCCGCCGAGAAGAAGGTCGTCGAATCGGCCCGCGACAATCCCGTCCAGACGCTGCTCGTGGCGTTCGGTGCCGGCTTTCTCGTCTCGATGCTGCTGCGCCGCTGATCCTGCGCTATGCGCCTCTTGTCGCTGCTCTCTTCGTTCCTGTCGCTCGCCAATGTTGATATCGGCAGCCTCGTTTCGCTGCGGGCGAAGGGGCTCGGCTACAAGTTGGTGGCACTTCTCTTCCTGCTGACGGCCTACGTCCTGGTGGTCGGCGCGCTGGCCTTCTATCTCGCCGAGCGTATGAGCCCCTGGGCGGCTCTCGGCGCGATCGCGCCCGGCTTCGTCGGCGCATCGGGTTTCGTCTACTGGATCGGCACACGCTCCGCCCGCGTTGAAGCCGAGCGGACCAGGGAACTGGCCGGCGCCCGCCAGCAGGCGACGCTCGATGCGCTTACCAGCTTCGCGATTGGCGGCAGTTCTACCAAGACGCTGATCATCGCGGCGCTCGCCGGCGTCCTTGCCGGTGGCCTGCTGAATTCCAGGGGCAAGTCCAGCAGCGACGACTGACGCTTCGACCCGATCCCGCCTGAAAGTCACATTTTCGACTCAGATAATGCTATAAATTGCACGCATTGCATGGCACTAAGCGCCACGCGGGGAGGGCGGACTATGGCTAAGATCGTGACCATCAACGGTGTCGGCGACATCGATCTCGACAAGATCGCAAAGTTGCTGCCCGGCCGGAACAATTGGGACATCCTGCAGCTCGGCACCCAGGGCCGCTACATCAAGGCGATCATCGAGTCCTGGCCAACCCTCGAGCGCTACGACATCTACACACCGCTCCGTCTCGGCCACTTCTTCGGGCAGGGCCTCGTCGAAACCGGCTGGCTCAAATATACCGAGGAAGGCTTCAAATATTCCGCCGAAGGCCTCATCAAGACCTTCCGCTTCTACCGCCGCAATCCGGAACTCGCAAAGCAGCACGCCCGCAAGCCGGAACTGATCGCCAATACCGTCTATGGCGGCCGCGCCGATCTCGGCAACACGCAGGAGGGCGACGGCTGGAAATTCCGGGGCCGCGGCTTCATCCAACTGACGGGGCGCGCCAACTATACCCGCTACGGCGAAGCCGCCGGCATCGACCTCGCGAATGATCCGGACATCATCAGGCGCGACCTTGCCAAGTCCGTCGAAGTCGCCGTGGCCTTCTGGAAAACCAACGGTCTGAACGCCTATGCCGACCAGAACGACGTGGTGAAAGTCTCGCGCGGCGTCAACCGGGGCAACCCCAACGACACCGCCGCTGCCAACCACGAGGACCTGCGCATCCTCTGGACCAATACCGCCCTCTCGGTCACGCAGGCCCCGCAGAACCTCGCGCCCGAGCCGGCGCCTGCGACGCCGTCGCTCAAGCCGCTGCAAGTAGGCAGCCGGGGCGAGCGCGTGCGCGAAC
>JBGTKE010000437.1:0-5861 GCA_041744775.1 Hyphomonas sp.
TTCGCCCGGCTCGCCTTGCGGGAATCCGACGGCATACCCTTCTGCGCCTGTGCGCAGCGGCGCCTGCAGGTCAAGCGCCACCGGGAACGGGCTGCGGCCGGTCGACAGGAGGGCGAGGTCGTGTTTTTCGTCCATGACGATCCTCGCGATCGGCACATAATTGCCGGGCGCGACCATCAGCGTGACTTTCGCGCAGCCTTCGACCACGTGCCGGGCGGTGAGCCAGTCCCCCTTCTCGTTGACGGCAAAGGCCGTGCCGACACCGTTCTGGGGCTCGCCGACCTGGACCAGCACGAGTTCGTCGAGAGGTGACGAATCCGGCAGCAGCGGTCCCATCTCCTGCGCGAACTCTTCGGCAAACTCCGATTGCGGCGCCGGTGCCGGCGCATCCGCGCTGGGCGCCAACGCGAAGATAACCGCGAGCATCAGCCCGAGCGCGCCAATATAGATGAGCCAGTCAAAGGATCGCATGCGGCTCCTTATAACCTCTGCAGCACGGGGTCCCAGAGGCCAGCTGCAAGGATCAGTGCGGCCGATAGCTTGGCAGCGGCCAGCACGGTCGCGGCGCCGATCTCGTCCTTGGCGATGCGGCCGGGAATGTCGCGCAGGATCAGATCCACGACGCGGTAAGCGATCAGCTGCATCAGGAGGGCGATGGCGCCCCAGATCAGGAGGCCGGGGAGCGTCATGGAGGAGGCGAGCGTTGAGGAAATCGGGATGGCGAGGCCGATGATGGCGCCGCCGAGCGCGACGCCGGCCGCCGTATTGCCGGAGCGCACGAGGGAGAGCTCCTTCCACGGCGTCAGCAGCACATAGACGGTCGAGGCGGCGAGCAACATCAGCCCCGCCGCGCCGGTCGACATCAGGAAGCGGGGAAAGGCCGCATCGAAGGCGTTGATTTCTCCACCGAAGGGCATCGCTCGCAACTCCTCACTATATTACCGCAGGAACATATGATCGGGGTTGCCAGAGCGCCCCGCCGTCCCTACCCACTGGCCCGCCGCGCCTCAAGGAGACATATAGCATGCTGAAGGGAAAGACCGCCCTCGTGACCGGCTCGACCAGCGGGATCGGCAAGGCGATTGCGACCCGTCTTGCGGCCGAAGGCGCCAATGTGATCCTTAACGGTTTCGGGGACGCCAAGGAAATTGAAGCGCTTCGGGCGGGGCTCGAAAGGGATCATAAAGCAAGAGTTTCGTTTTCGGGCGCCGACCTGACGCAGCCCGAGGCAATCGAAGGAATGATGGCCAAGGCTGCCGCAGACTTTGGCGGGGTCGATATCCTCGTCAACAATGCCGGCACGCAGTTTGTTTCCCCCATCGAGGACTTCCCGGTCGCGAAATGGGACCTGATCCTTGCGCTCAATCTCTCGTCTGCGTTCCATACGACACGCCTCGCCCTGCCTCACATGAAATCGAAGTCATGGGGCCGGATCCTCAACATGGGCTCGGCCCATGCCAAGGTGGCCTCGCCCTTCAAGTCGGCTTATGTGGCAGCCAAGCATGGCCTGTCGGGCCTGACCAAGACGACAGCGCTGGAAGGCGCCGCGCACGGCGTGCGCGCCAACCTGATCTGTCCGGGCTATGTGTTCACGCCGCTGGTCGAAGGCCAGATCGCCGATACGGCCAAGGCGCGCGGCATGACCGCGGAGCAGGTCAAGAATGACGTGTTGCTCGCTGCCCAGCCGACGAAGGAATTCGTGACGGTGGAGCAAGTGGCCGGGTTTGCCGCGTTCCTCTGCTCGCCGGCCGCCGATTCGATCAACGGCGCGGACCTCTCGATCGATGGGGGCTGGACAGCGCAGTAAGCGCCGCCTTGACCCTTGCGGTCTGAAGGGCCATTTTCTGCGGTAATGCTGAAACGCGCCCTCCTCCTCTGTCTCGGACTCTGGCTGATCGCGGCGAGCGGCCTGTCGGCGCATGCCGGACCGTGTAGTCTGGACCCTCAGCAGATCGAAGCCGCTGCGCCGGTCGCGGGTCATGCACATTGCGACATGATGGCGGCGCCTGAGACTGCGATGCCGGACCATTCGGAGACGGATGCAAACTGCTGCTGCCCCGCCGTGCTCACCGCCTTGCCGGCGCCCGCCGCGCCGGAAGCTACCGCTTTTGCATTTGCCCGAGTCTCTGAATTTCCGCTGGGGGCGCCCGCCGCCTCGCGCACGCTGATTCCGGAGCCTCGTCCGCCGAAAGCCTGATCCTCCACAAACGTTGGATCAACCTCGGACAAAGGACCGGCACCATGCCTCCTCGATATCTTGCTGCAGGGCTTGTCCTTGCGGCGCTTGCTGCGCCTGCCAGCGCCCGGCCCGTCTCCTATGCGGGCGGCTGGACACTGATGCAGGAAAACAACGGGATGTATTCGTCCCTGCATGCCCACTATTCACCGACAGTCACCGACTCGATCGGCCTGTATGTAGAGCAGAACTGGGACATGGATACGCGCTTCACCGGGCTCCAGTACAACCGGCTCGTCCGGCGCTGGAACGCGCCGCAGAGTCAGGGCAATCTCTACCTGAAACTCGGCGCGGGCGCCGCCGACCCCTTCTCCGGCGGAGATACCGATCTCGGCAGTTTTGCCGGCGTCGCCGCCGACTGGGAGACCCGTCGCGTGTTCGTCTCTTATGAGGCGCGCGCCCGCGACTTTGGCCCGGACGAAAGCGTCTCCCATGCCGCCCGGCTCGGTATTGCGCCCTATGTGGCGGAGTTCGGGGAGTTCCACACCTGGGCCATGTTGCAGGTGGAAAACCATCCGGAAGCGGAGGATCCCGTGTCGGTGACCCCGCTGCTGCGCTTCTTCAAGGGGCCCCTTCTCGTCGAGGCCGGCTACACGCTTGAGGAGGAAGAATTCCTGCTCAACTGGACCTGGCGCTTCTGATACACTCTCATCAAAGGACCAAACTCATGAAACTGTTCAAGACCCTCGCGCTGTCTGCTATTCTTTCGGTGGCGCCCTCGACCGCGCTCGCCTCGCCGGAGTCTTCGACCATGGCCGAACCCGCCCCCGGTGAAATTCTGATGGCCAGTGTCAACGGCCTCGTCTGCGACTTCTGCGCCCAGTCGATCCGCAAGATCGTCGGCAAGGATGAGGCCGTGCAGAAAGTCCATGTTGACCTGTCCAAGGGACAGATCCGTGTGGACCTGAAACCCGGCAAGTCGCTGGACGATGCCGCGCTCGAGAAACTCATCCGCAAGGCCGGATATTCTCTGGTTTCGGTTGACCGGAATGTCGCGAAATGACGGGCACGGATGACATCCGCCCGCCAAGCACATTGCCGGCCTTCCTCTCGCTGTTCACATCGACCGGCACGCTGATCTGCTGCGCCCTGCCGGCGCTGCTGGTGAGCCTTGGCGCAGGCGCCGTGATGGCAGGGTTGATCGAAGCGGTGCCGCAACTGGTCTGGCTCGGGAAGCACAAGGCGTCGGTGTTCGGCGTCGCAGGCGTTCTGCTCCTCGTCTCGGGCGCCTGGCAGTGGCATGCGCGCAGCCTGCCTTGCCCCGCTGACAAGGCGCAGGCGGCGGCCTGCGCGCGCGCAAGGCAGGTGAGCTGGATCGTCTGGGGGCTGAGCGTTGCGCTTTATGCGATCGGCTTCTTCTTCGCCTTCCTGGCGGCCTCGATCTTCTACTGAAGGCGTCCGCCCCTTCGCCAGTCCGGCGCGGGGGCGGCGCGTCAGGCTGGCTTGAAGGTCAGCGCGACACCGTTGTTGCAATAGCGCAGGCCAGTGGGCGCGGGGCCGTCTTCGAACACATGCCCCTGGTGGCCGAGGCAGCGGGCACAGTGATATTCCGTGCGCGCGATGAAAAGCTTACGGTCAATGCTCGTACCGAGAGCGCCCGGAACGTAGTCCCAAAAGCTCGGCCAGCCGGTGCCGCTGTCAAACTTCACGTCGGACGAAAAGAGTGCGAGGTCGCAGCCGGCGCAGTGGAAAACGCCGGTGCGTTTTTCGTCATCCAGCGGCGAGGTGAACGCGCGCTCGGTGTCATGCTTGCGCAGGACGGCAAAGGCGGCGGGATCAAGCCGGGATTTCCAATCCGCCTCGCTCAGCGTGCGCCACTCATCATCCGTATACTGAGACGGGATCGACGCACCGGCTTTTGGCGCGCCGCCGGAACAGGCGGCGATCACGGCCGCGGCGCCAGAGGCAAGGAAGAGGCGGCGGGAGAAGACGGACTGTGTCATGTCCGCAATACGCATGAGCAGGCCCAACGGTTCAACTCAACTCGCCGTGATCTGTCTGGACCCGAAGGATCGACGCCCTGATGAGCAATTGACGCTGCCTGAGGTTACGATCGGGATTGCGAAGCAGGGCAGAATCTGAAATACAACTTCTATTTGTATTAGGGGTCGAGGATATGCAGGGATTGAATTGCGAAGATGAGACCGATCCCCTGCCGAATGGGTTCGAACTGACCGAACTCAATCCGGAATTCCTGCGCGATCCGCATCCGATGCTTGACCGGTTGCGCCGGGAAGCGCCGCGCCATATCCATGCCCACGCGCATTTTCCGGACGCGCCGACGGGCCTTTACCTCACGCAGATCGCGGACGTTCGCACGATCTTTGCGGATGGCACCTATCAGCGCGATCCGCGCGCGACGCCGCCCGGGTCGCTCGCCCGCTCCTTTGCACCCGCCGCCGTGATGCAGGATGGGCCGCATGGCAATCTGCTCTATCTCGACGGCGCGCAGCACCGGCGCGTGCGCAGCCTCGTCTCGCGGGCGTTCACGCCGAAATCGATCCTGGCGAAGCGGGCGGAGATCGAAGCGATTGCGGCGCGGCTGCTCGCGGAGGCGGCGCAGAAGCCGGACTTTGATTTCATCTCGGAATATGCCGCGCCCTTCCCGATCTATGTGATCGGCGACATGCTGGGCCTGCCGCGATCCGACATGCCGCAATTCCGGCAATGGTCGGAAGACCTGATCTTCGTGTTCAATCCGCTGCGCTCTCCGGACGAGGACCGGCGCCAGCTGGCCGCGTTTGCGGGACTGGAAGCCTACTTCGCAGACGCGATTGAGCAGCGGCGCGCACGGCCCAAGGAAGACCTCCTGTCCGCCATCGTCCATGCGGAAAGCGAGACGGAGTCCAAGCTCGTCGACACCGAAATCTCGACGCTCCTCCTGCTGATCCTGCTCGCCGGGAATCTCACCACCGCCGATGTGTTGGGCAATGGCCTGCATGCCCTGCTCTGCCGTCCGGACGAATGGGCCGCGCTCGTGGCCGACCCGGACCTTGCCGTTCCGGGCACGGAAGAAATGCTGCGTTACGGCCCGCCGGTGGCGATTGCGGCGCGCTATGTGCCGGAGAACCGCGAGATATTCGGCTGCCCCGTGAAGCAGGGCGCAGCCGTGGTACTTTCGCTGCTCGCTGCCAACCGTGACCCGGTGGCGTTCGATGACCCGCATGCTTTCCGGATTCGGCGGGGACGGCGCGACCATGTCTCGTTCGGCGGCGGCGTCCATGCCTGCCTTGGCGCACCGCTCGCCCGCCTCGAAATCGAGGTCACGTTGCGCACGCTGGCGACCTTGTATCCTCGCACCCGGCTCGCCGCGCCGGTCGTCCGCGACCGGCCGACGATCGGCTTTGTCGGTTTCCGCGAGCTGCGTATTTCTCTGACCTGATCTCAGCCGGCGATCGATCTACATCTGATCGGGGGGGTGCGCCGCGCGCAGGGACCGGGGCGTGCTAGCTTGCCAGCGTCTTCAAAGCGCAGTATAATACGTAAATGTTCACTCACATTGAGCGCCTGCGTCCTGCTGTCCTGCCCGCGACGAGCCCGTTGGTGTCGGGCTTTGGCCTGGCCTTGCCGGGAACGTCGCTGGCCTCGTCCGAGATCGACCGCCGGCTGGGCAAGCCCGACGGCT
>JBGTKE010000438.1:0-3650 GCA_041744775.1 Hyphomonas sp.
ACCTCCTCGAAGACGCCAAGGCTGCCGAGGACCTCGACCGGGTGCGCCAGCTGTTCAACGAACTCGAACGCCAGCAGAGCCTGCTCGAAATCCTCGACACCACGCGCGACGCCGAAGGCGTGCGCCTGTTCATTGGCGCCGAGAACCGGCTTTTCCCGCTCTCGGGTTCAAGTGTCATTGTGGCTCCCTATATGGGAGGCACGAAACAGGTGATCGGGGCACTCGGCGTGATCGGGCCAACGCGGCTGAATTATGCAAGGGTCATCCCGATGGTGGACTATACCGCGAAAGTGGTCGGCGAGATTCTCGCCGGCCGGCGCGGCAAGGATGGGAAGTCATGAGCGATCCGACGAACACGAACGAAACTGCTGATCTGGAAAACCCGGCTGAAGCCGCCGCCGAAGGCCCGGCGCCGAGTCCCGAAGAGGTGATCGCCCGGCTCGAAACCGAGAAGGAAGAGCTGCGCACGCAGTTCCTCCGCCTCTATGCCGACCTTGACAATACCCGCAAACGGGCTGACCGCGAGGTGTCCGAAGCGCGCGTCTATGCCATCGGCAAGTTCGCCGGCGACCTGCTGAATGTCGCCGACAACCTCGCCCGCGCCCTCGCCGCCCTTCCGGACGCAGACCGCGAAACGCTGACCGAAGCCGGCCAGAACCTGCTCGGCGGCATCGAGATGACGCAGAAGGAACTGCACACGGTCCTGACGCGGCACAATGTGCTGCAGATCGAGGCAGCGCCCGGCAGCCCCTTTGACCCGAACGTGCACCAGGCCGTCGCGCAGATCCCTTCCCCGCAACCGGCTGGCACCATCGCCGAACTCTTCCAGCCCGGCTGGCGCATCGGCGAACGCACCCTGCGCGCCGCCATGGTCGCGGTCAGCCTCGGACAAGCGAATTGAACTGACTTACACCTGATGGTAGAATGCCCCATCAGATTCATGGGGTGGGAATGGACCGGCGCAAGTTCCTGATGACCGCTGCAGCGGCGGCGACACTGGCCCCTGTCGCCAGTGCGGAGTGGCAATGTTTTCCAGTCGATAATTTTGGCACCTCCCGGTGCGAAGTCGGTGTGCCCTCGCTCAGATTTTTTCCGTCGCAACAGGAATGCCAGAACTGGTGCTGGGCAGCCTGCATCCAGATGATCTTCGCCACTCAGGGGCGCCTCGTGGATCAAAAACATATCGTAGAGCGGCTGTTCGGCCACACCACCTGCTCGACAGCAACCGGCCACCAGATCATCCAGACTATCAATGGGTACTGGACGGACAATGAGGGATACAACTTTTCCGCCTACGGCGAGGCGTTGGTCGATCTGAGTGTCGGCTATTCCGCACCCGGAGCAGCCGCAGCTGCAGCCCGGGAACTTGCGAACGGCTTTCCCTTGATCAATGGCGCTGTCGGCCACGCCACCGTGCTTACGGCAATGCAGTATTTCCTCGACGCGTATGGCCGCAGCCAGATCACGCAACTGACAGTTCGTGACCCTTGGCCCTACAATCCATCACGCCGCGTGCTCAACATGAACGAAGTGTATGGAACGCAGTTCCTCTGCGCCGTCCGGGTCGGTTGACACGTCAGGCCGTCAAGGCGCCAGCTCACTCTTCTCGCCCGGTTCGGCAATCTGCTTGCCCTCGCTGCGCCCGGTGCGGAGATCTTCCGCATACGCATGGTTCACATCGCGGTGCCCCGCTTCATCCTGGCGCACCACGATCACCACATCGCGCAACGTCGCGTCAGTGGGCAGCTTCCAGTAGTCGATGGCGACCTGCGGCGCGGCCGGATTCGGCAGCCGTCCGGAATCGATCTCGTTGAGGTAAGACGTGTAGCTGATCACCGCCTCTTCTTCGAAATAGCCCACCAGCCGGTGCGCCGTGCGGGGCGCGAAGAGGTACAGCACAAAGAAAGCGTTGAAGAAGGCGCCCTGCGCGAAGATGATCAGTGCACGTTCGAACCAGTTCGGCTTGGCCACGGCGATGAAGGTCATCAGGTGCATCCGCTCGTTCTCGGCCTCCGCGAGCAGCGTATGGATCCAGCCCCGGTCGTCCTGAAACCTCCGCAGGCTCTTGAGGTGGTTCAGCATCCCGCCCACCATGCCGGGCACCGCCGCAACCGTTTCCAGCACGACCGCGCGGTGTCCATATCGTTTGTTGAAAAACACATCCGCAAAGAAGCGCAGCATTTTCGTCAACCCGTAGGCGACCCGGTCCGACATGTCGCGGGGCACATGCCGGTATTCCAGCGGCATGGATTCCGGAGAGATGGGGTCAAAGGCCATGGCGATTACCTCTCACCCTCAGATGGGGTGGGCCCACCTCAGGGCAAGGCGCTCAAGCACTGACACGGCGTCGCAGCGCGGCCTACTGCCTGGCAATCCGCCAGGCTGTGACCGTCCCCGGCTCCCAGTTCGGAACGATCACGACATCTCCGAACACGGACAGGTCGTTCTGCAGGATGCCGTCGGCCTTGGTGTCCAGGAGCAACGTGACCACGCCGTCCGCGCTGACATGGTGGATCTCGCCCGGCCAGCTGGACATCAGATAACCGCCGCCCGGCACCAGACCGATGCCGTCGGCATCCACCATGCCTGCGGCAATCACTGTCTCGGAATCCGGCCCGCGGAAATCGATCAGCTTGCCCTCGGTCATCGTGGCGATCAGCAGCCGGTCGCCGTCGCCGAGGATGCCATTGATGCCGGCCCAGCCCTCGGAGGAGGCGAACACGCTTGCGCCTTCCGGCGTGATCTTGTGGATCGTCGCGGTCCCGGAATCTGAGACCAGAACATCCCCCTTCCAGACGGTCACGTCGTTGAGGAAGCCGGCGCCCTCGATCAGCACTTTGCCTTTCGCCTCGCCGGTGATGGCATCAAACATCGCGACTCCGTCGCGGTCGGCGGCGTAGAGAACGCCATCAAGGACGGCAAGGCCCGCCGGCGCGTGCATGCCCACCGCGAATTTCGGGTTGACCATTGCGCCATCGGCATCCAGCCGGGAGACATACCCGTTGCCATCCCTGGCGCCCGATTCTCCCGGGCCGATATTGGAGATGAAATAGCCGCCGTCCGGTGCCAGCGCGGCGCCTTCCGGCTGCTCAAACCCGCTCGCCAGCCAGAGCGGTTGCAGCGAAAGCACGGCGGGCGAGGCGTCTTCGACTTCAGCTTCGAGCCCGGCCGGCTCGGCTGCCTGCTCCGTTGCAACACTGGCGCAGGCCGCCAGCAGGATAACGGCGAGAGAGGCAGGAATGAGTGGGCGCATCTGAGGGTCTCCGCATCGACAGGATGCCGTACCATGCCCGAATGCGCCGCCTGTGGCCAGCCTAGGCCGCGCGCGGCGCCGGGCGCGGGGTGCGCTGCGCCTTCAGCATCTCGCCCCACTTGCGGAAGGGATAGAGCGTCTGCGTCACGAAGTCGTTCGACGGATCGTCGGCGATGCCGGTGGGCACATCAATGGCCGCGCCCGGATTGTAATACGTCCCGAACATCCGGTCGAAGACCGGGAAGATCGAGGCGAAATTCTTGTCATGGGCCTCCGCCACATTCGCATGATGCCAGCGGTGGAACTGCGGCGAGACGAGCACGTCGCGGAAGACGCCGTGGTCCCAGTCGAGCTTCGAATGGACATAGTACTGGTGCAGGCCCTTGATCAGCGCGAG